>CAMIVF010000080.1 GCA_946401715.1 uncultured Clostridia bacterium
GCAGGAGAAGGACCGGAAGCTGCAGGAATCGTGCAGGTAAAGAGCAGGAAGCTGCGCGTGCGCAAGGCCGGGCAACGAACCGGAAGCAGCAGGAGCAGCAGAGCAGATAAGGGAAACAGAGATGGATTATAAACAGGCTGGAGTAGACATCGAGGCGGGGTACGAATCCGTCCGTCTCATGAAAGAATTCATTGCGCGCACAAAGCGGCCGGAAGTAATGTCGGATATCGGCGGCTTCTCGGGCGCATTTTCCATGGAAGCATTCAAAGGAATGGAGGAGCCGACACTTGTGTCCGGGACAGACGGAGTCGGGACCAAGCTGAAGCTTGCCTTCCTGATGGACAGACATGATACGGTCGGGATTGACTGCGTTGCGATGTGCGTCAACGATATCGCATGCACGGGCGGCGAGCCGCTGTTTTTCCTGGACTACATCGCCTGCGGGAAGAATGATCCTGAGAAGATCGCGCAGATCGTGAAGGGGGTGTCCGAAGGCTGTGTTCAGGCCGGGGCAGCCCTGATCGGGGGCGAGACGGCTGAGATGCCCGGATTCTATCCCGCGGACGAATATGATCTGGCCGGATTTGCGGTCGGCGTCTGTGACCGCAGGAAAATGATTACCGGAGAAGGAATCAAGGCAGGGGATGTCCTGGTGGGAATCGCTTCCAGCGGTGTGCACAGCAATGGTTTTTCTCTGGTGCGCAAAGTGTTTTCCATGGACAAGGAGACCCTGTCCACCTATCACGAAGCACTCGGGGAGACGCTCGGCGAGGCGCTGCTCCGCCCGACGAAGATCTACGTCAGGGCGCTGCGGAGCGTGAAGGAATCCGGGGTTGTCATCAAAGGCTGCAGCCATATCACAGGCGGGGGTTTCTTCGAGAACATTCCCCGCATGCTTCCGGAAGGCGTCAAGGCTGTCATCCGCAAAGACAGCTATCCGCTGCCTCCCATCTTCCGGATGATACAGGAAGCAGGCAGCATCAGCGAACAGGTGATGTACAATACCTATAATATGGGAATCGGCATGGTCCTTGCGCTTGACGCGGCAGACGCGGACAAGGCAGCAAAAGCGCTGCAAAGCGCAGGCGAGACAGCGTATCTGCTCGGAAGCGTTGAAGCCGGAACGCGCTGTGCAGAGCTTATATAACGAGCCGAAGCAGGCTTTTCAGGGTGCCGTGAAGCAAGTCCTGAACAATCGTATATTTCATCCGGAAATTGGAGATATCACATGCTTAATATTGCAGTCCTTGTATCGGGCGGAGGCACCAACCTCCAGGCGATTATAGACGCCATTGCAGACGGAGTCATTCAGGACACGCGGATCTGCCTTGTTCTGTCGAACAACGACGGCGTATACGCGCTGGAGCGGGCGAAGAAAGCAGGACTTACTTCCTGTGTGCTCAGCCCAAGGTCATTTCCGTCCCGGGAGGCGTTCAACCATGCGCTCCTTCAGAAGGTGCAGGAATCAGGCGCGGACCTGGTGGTCCTTGCGGGATTCCTCTGCGTGATCCCGGAGGAGATGGTCAGAGCATATGAGAACAGGATTTTGAACATTCACCCGTCCTTGATTCCGTCTTTCTGCGGAACCGGCTATTATGGATTGAAGGTGCATGAGGCCGCGCTGGAGCGCGGGGTCAAGATCTCCGGCGCAACGGTGCATTTTGTGGACAGCGGGACAGATACCGGCCCGATTCTGCTGCAGAAGGCGGTTGAGGTGCAGTCGGATGATACGCCGAAGTCTTTGCAGCGGCGTATCATGGAACAGGCAGAATGGAAGATTCTTCCGCAGGCTATCGATCTGATCGCCCGCGGCAGGGTCAGCGTAGAGAATAGAAAGGTAATAGTCCAATGAAGGTACTGATTGTAGGAAGCGGCGGAAGGGAACATGCGCTTGCCTGGAAATGCGCTCAGAGCCCGAAGGTGGAAAAGATTTACTGTGCGCCGGGTAATGCAGGGATCAGCCAGATCGCGCAGCCGGTCCCCCTGAAGGCGGATCAGTATGAAGAACTGGCAGATTTTGCGAAGGAGAACGGCATCGATCTGACGATTATCGGGATGGATGATCCGCTGGTCGGCGGGATCGTTGATGTCTTTGAGCAGAAAGGCCTGCGCGTATTCGGCCCAAGGAAAAATGCCGCAATTCTGGAAGGGAGCAAGGCATTCTCGAAGGATCTGATGCGCAGATACAACATTCCGACCGCTGCCTATGAGGTCTTCACCGATCTGGAATCGGCGAAGCATTATCTGGAGGGCCTGAACAAATTCCCGGTTGTGCTGAAGGCCAGCGGCCTTGCCCTGGGGAAGGGCGTCCTGATCTGCGAGGACCTGGAGTCGGCGCTGAAGGGCGCGGATGACATCATGGGCAGGAAGCAGTTCGGATCTGCCGGCGATGAGATGGTGGTGGAGGAATTCCTCACCGGGCGTGAGGTTTCGGTCCTGACTTTCGTGGACGGCACACACATCAGGGAGATGTCCTCGGCACAGGATTACAAGAGAGCCGGCGACGGTGATACCGGGCTGAATACCGGCGGAATGGGAAACATTTCCCCAAGTCCCTTCTATTCAAGGGAGATACAGAAGTTCTGCCAGGAGAAGATCTTCCAGCCGACGGTGGACGCCATGAAGGCGGAAGGCCGGGAGTTCAAGGGTGTGATCTTCTTCGGATTGATTCTCACCCAGGACGGGCCGAAGGTACTGGAGTACAATTGCCGCTTCGGCGATCCGGAAGCCCAGGTGGTTCTTCCGCGCATGGAAAATGACATCATCGATGTGATGGAGGCGTGCATTGACGGAAAGCTGGACGAGATCGAGCTGAAGTTCCGTCCGGAGACCTGCGTGTGCCTGGTGCTTGCGTCCGATGGCTATCCTGCCGCCTATGAAAAGGGGAAGGTCATCCATGGCCTGGAAGCGTTCCGTCAGCTGGAGGACGCTTTCTGCTTCCATGCAGGGACCGCCCTGAAGGATGGAAAGATTGTGACAAACGGCGGACGGGTGCTCGGCATTACAGCGCTTGGAAGGGATATCGCACAGGCCAGGAGAAAGGCCTATGAAGCCGCAGACCTGGTGAAGTTTTCCGGGAAATACTACAGACACGACATCGCACATTTTGCGGGAGAAGAATAAGACAGAACAGGAAGTGTTGGAGGTTTACGAAATGAACAGAAGGTGCAGGCAGCTCCTTGCGGCAGCGGCAATTCTGCTGGTGATGACAGTGATGAGCGCAGCGGCGGCGTATGCGTCAGACGATAACTCCCTGGCCAGCCTGGGGATCCAGACGCAGGGCGTGGCTGTAAGTCCGGAGTTTCGTTATGATATCTGGGAGTATGACGTAGAGGTGCCGGCAGGCACGACGACGCTCACGCTGGAGCCGCATACCACGAATCCGTCCGCGACGGTGGACTCCGTTACAGGCACGACGCTGGATCCGGACGGTACAGGAACGGTTGTGATCACTGTCACGAGCGAGAGTGGCAATACGATTGAGTATGTGCTGCATGTCACGCAGGCGCGCGGCGCGGTGGATCCTGCGGAGGCGATTGCGGCAAATGAGAGCTCCGCAGCGGTGACGATCGATACGGAGGTCGTGCAGAGTGAGAGGGAGACGGAAGATCCGCGCTATGTGAAAGTGGACCGTAACTCTCTCGAGGATGCGGAGAAGACGATCGAGAAGCTGCAGAAGACGATTACGGAGCAGAGAAACCATATCAGCATGCTGACCTATGTGCTGTATGCGCTGATCGCGGTATCTATCGTATTTCTGTTCATTGTGATCAGCCAGCTGCTGCGCAGACGTGATATCGCGCAGGAGCTTGCATTTTACAAGCAGGAGAACCCGGGACGCGGCGGCGCGGTTGCCGAAGACGGCTGGGGAGACTGGGGCGAAGATGAGCGTGACGGTTCCAGCTGGACAGACCAGCAGGTCGGGACGCCGGTGCAGCCTCAGTATCATCCCGGAAGAGGCCCGCAGCAGCCGGCAGGCGGCAGGGACGGGCAGAGAGGACAGAATCCTTCACAGTACAGATCCCGCCAGGGAAGACAGCCTGATCCCAGAATGCAGCAGGGTGCGGGAAGACAGCCTGATCCCAGAATGCAGCCCAATTACAGAAGACAGCCCGATCCGAGAGGGCAGCAGGGTACAGGCATGCAGGACGAGACGCGGCGCTATGAGGCTGTCCCGCCGGTTCATCAGCAGGCTGTGCCCAGGGATGTGACGAGGGATCTTTCGCGGGTCAACAAGGCCGAAGCGAAGGCTATGAAGAAAGCGGCGGCAGCAGAAGCCAGACGTGAACAGGAAGCGAAGAAAGTTGCCCGCGCGAAAGAAGAAGAAGCAAGGAAGGCCGCCCAGGCAAGAGAAGAAGAAGCGAAGAGGGCTGCCCGCGCAAGAGAAGAAGAAGCAAGGCGCCAGGCGCAGGAAGCGCAGCGTATTCAGAGGGAACAGGAGGCAGCCCGCAGGGCGCAGGAAGAAGCTCTGGAGCAGGCTGCAAGGCAGGATGCTGCAAACCGGAAAAAGGGCGGCGCTGTGTCTGACGAACAGGACAAAAATGTTCAGATTAACATGATTGATCTGTGAGAAACACAGGCTGACACAGCAGACAGGATAACAGGATGGAACAGACATATCCATACACCAATGCCGCGAGGCAGGCAGTGAAATACGCGGCGCAGTGTGCAAAAGAATCAGGAAGCCCTGTCATCGGGACAGAGCATCTGCTTCAGGGACTCAGCATGGTGAAGGAGGGAACTGCCGGAGTCGTACTGGGTGAGGCAGGCGTAGATGAAACGGTGCTGAGAGACCTGACCGGCAGGCTGATCACACCGGAAACGGAATTTATCAAATACCCGAAGGGCCTGCCAAAGAGAAAGAGGAAAAAGACAAATCCGGCGACGCCGGAAATGGTGGCGCAGAAGGCGGAGTTCGCTCTTCCGAAGAACCTGACGCCCCGGGCAGAGTTTGTGCTGAAAACCGCGGCAGACCAGGCTGCCTGGTTCTATTCCAGGGACGTCGGGACCGAGCATATCCTGCTCGCCCTGATGCGGGATTTCGACTGCAACGCGGCGAAACTGCTGCGTGAGCGGAACGTTGATTTCCAGGCGATGTATACAAAGATCCTGGTGATCATCGGTGTTCCGGATGACCAGATGCAGGAGTACCTGCAGATGGCCATGCAGATGCCGGGCGGCTCTTATCAGAGCAATACGCCGACGCTGGACCAGTTTTCCAGGGATATGACGGAAGAAGTGCGCGAGGGAAAACTGGATCCGATCATCGGCCGAGAGCGCGAGACAGACCGGATCTGCCAGATTCTGTGCCGCAGGACGAAGAACGACCCCTGCCTGATCGGGGAGCCGGGGGTTGGAAAGACCGCGATTGTGGAAGGCCTGGCGCAGAAGATCGTGAACCAGACAGCGCCGGAGCCGCTGAGAAACAAGCGGATCGTTGCGCTGGACATGGCAGCGATGGTTGCAGGCTCCCGGTTCCGGGGAGACTTTGAGGAAAGAATCAAATCCGTGCTGAACGAGGCAGCGGGTTCGGATCAGGTGCTTCTGTTTATCGATGAGCTGCATACGATCATCGGGGCAGGCGGCTCAGAAGGATCTCTGGACGCCGCCAATATCATGAAGCCGATGCTTTCGCGGGGCGAGATCCAGGTGATCGGCGCTACGACTGTAAATGAGTACCGGAAGCATGTGGAGAAGGATGCTGCTCTTGCAAGACGTTTCCAGCCGATTCTGGTGGAGGAGCCGGAGGAGAGCGAGAGCGTGAAGATCCTGGAAGGCCTGCGCCCTGCCTATGAGAAGCATCACAAAGTGCAGATCTTGGACGAAGCAATCGATGCTGCGGTCAGCCTCTCAGCGCGGTATATCTCTGACCGGTTCCTGCCGGACAAGGCGATCGACCTGATGGACGAGGCCTGCTCCAGGCGGCAGCTGGGCTATTACAGGGAAGATAAAAAAGCCCTGAAGCTCTCGGACGAGATCCGGGAAATGACCTTATCGCTGGAAGAGGCTTTGGCTGAGGGGCGGTTTGAGGACGCGCACCGGATTCATGAAGAGGTCAGTGCGCTTTCTTCCCGCCTCGAACGGAAGAAAGATAAAGGCAGGAAGAAGACGAAGGAAGACATCGCGAAGGTAACGGCTGAGGACATCGCGAGAACGGTTTCTGACTGGACGAAGATTCCGGTGCAGAAGCTGACGATGGATGAGGGAAAGAAGCTGATCCGGCTGGAGAAGACGCTTCATGAAAGGATCATCGGCCAGGACGAAGCGGTCAGCGCTGTCGCCCGCGCGATCCGGAGAGGGCGCGCAGGACTCAAGGATCCCGCAAGACCCATCGGCTCATTTCTTTTCCTCGGACCGACAGGCGTTGGTAAGACAGAGCTGTCAAAGGCACTTGCCGACACCGTATTCGGCTCAGAGGATTCTATCATCAGGGTCGATATGTCTGAGTACATGGAGAAGTTCAATGTATCCAGGCTGGTGGGCTCGCCGCCCGGCTATGTAGGCTACGATGAGGGCGGCCAGTTCTCCGAGCAGGTCAGGCGGCACCCGTACAGTGTTGTCCTGTTCGACGAGATCGAGAAGGCACACCCGGATATATTCAACATCCTGCTGCAGGTGCTTGATGAGGGACACATTACGGACTCCCATGGAAGGAAGGTGGACTTCCGCAACACGATCCTGATCATGACCTCCAACGCGGGCGCCAAGTCGATCCAGAGCCCGAAGAAGCTGGGCTTCGGCGTCACTGATGCGAAGGCTGATTATGAGGCGATGAGGGCTTCGGTCATGGAGGAAGTGAAGCGGGTCTTCCGGCCGGAATTCCTGAATCGGATTGATGAGACGATTGTCTTCCACTCGCTGTCGAAGGAAGAGATCCGGCGGATCGTAACGCTGCTGCTGAAGGAGCTGAAAAAGCGTGCGGCTTCGCAGATGGGAATCACCCTGAAGGTGCGCCCGTCGGTCCGCGACCATATTGCTGAGGTCGGCTTCGACGAGAAGTACGGTGCCCGGCCGCTTCGGAGAGCGATCCAGAAACAGCTTGAGGATAAGCTTGCAGAGAATCTGTTATTTGGTAATATAAAAGCAGGACAGACCGTTGTCTGTACGATGAACGCAGGAGAGATCACATTTAATTCGGAGGGCTAAGAAATGTCGGTTGTAAAGGACCTGATCACGGAAAATGAAAACGGCGCAATCAGCTTCGGCGATTATGAGCTGGATCAGAAGGCAAAAAAGAGTGACTTTGAGGTGAGAGGGGACCGTTATAAGGTGAAGACCTTCCGGGAATCCACCCGGCTTGAGTGCAACGACGCACTGGTGTATGAATCCGAACCCGGTACCGCGGTGCATGATTTTATCCGGAATGAGGAGGGCGTTTCCTTCTGTGTGGAGTGCCCGAAGGACTGCCAGGTTGTGCTGGGCCTGACCGATGAGGCGACCTACCGTGTCATCGTGGATGGCAGGGACAGCGGCATGATGGGCACCGGAAGAGGCGGCAAGCTGGTTCTCTCGATCGAGGTCGGCGAGAGCGGCAGTGCCAAGGTGCAGGTGATCCGCGCGTAAGGAATTGCCACAGGATTCATGTGTGACAGTTTCCGAGAGCACGTGGAATTGGATAATAGTGAATCGTACTTCCCCGCCGCACGCAGACAAAAGTGTCTGCATGCGGCGGGGAAGTGGTCAGCAGGGAAGAATTCTCCCCGTACCCGGGGCTGGATGCAGGCGACGGGAGGCTTTTTTATTCATCAGATCAGGAGACAACACATATGGCCAAAGCAAGAACAACCATCTTCTTCTGTCAAAACTGCGGGTATGAATCCGCCAAGTGGATGGGGCAGTGCCCCGCCTGCCATGAGTGGAATACCTTCGCGGAGGAGCCAGTCGCACCGAAAGCTTCCGGCTCCGGATCCGGGAAGCCGATTGCGGGCGTGGTACAGTGGGACAGCCTGGGAGTCAGGAGAGGAATGACAGAAACAGGGACCGGTTCCGATGCATCTGCAGGCACAGCCGGCGGCAGGACCGGAAGAGGGAAGCGGTCAGGATTGAGAGCGCTCCCGCTGAAGGACATCGCAGTGAATGATACTAGCCGTATGTCCACAGGGATCGCTGAGATGGACCGTGTGCTGGGAGGAGGTTTGGTACAGGGATCGTTGATACTTGTCGGCGGAGACCCCGGGATCGGGAAGTCAACACTGCTTCTGCAGGTATGCAGGAACCTGACGACGCCAGGAACCAGCACATCCGACAAATCGATATCCGTCGATGCCAATGCTTTCGCGAACAGGGGTGTTGAACTTGATCCGACCGGGGCAGGAAAGCATGCACCTGTCCGTGTCCTCTATGTCTCCG
The DNA here is from genome assembly GCA_946401715.1 of uncultured Clostridia bacterium. Classification (GTDB taxonomy): domain Bacteria; phylum Bacillota; class Clostridia; order Lachnospirales; family Lachnospiraceae; genus Porcincola. The sequence continues at coordinate 8,350 of CAMIVF010000080.1, forward strand.
GCGAGGAATCGCAGCAGCAGATCAAGCTGAGAGCAAACCGAATGGGAGCATTTGGTGATTCCCTGCTGATCCTGTGTGAAACGAATCTGGCTGATGTGCAGGAGACGATCGTACGGGAGCAGCCACAGGTCGTTGTAATAGACTCGATCCAGACAATGTACAACGAGAACGTAACCTCTGCACCGGGTTCGGTTTCTCAGGTAAGAGAGACAACAGGACTTCTGCTTCAGCTGGCAAAAGGGCTGGGGGTTACGATCTTCATCGTCGGCCATGTAACGAAGGAAGGCGCGGTCGCGGGCCCCAGAGTGCTGGAGCATATGGTGGATACCGTACTCTACTTTGAAGGAGACCGGCACGCCAGCTACCGCATTCTCCACGGCGTCAAAAACCGCTTCGGATCAACGGACGAGATCGGCGTATTCGAGATGAAGAATGACGGTCTGCGGGAGGTTTCCAATCCTTCCGAGTTTATGCTGGACGGAAGACCAAGCGGCGCTTCCGGCTCAGTGGTCGCATGTTCCATGGAAGGCACAAGGCCGATTCTGATTGAGGTCCAGGCACTGACTGCCCGCAGTAATCTTGCCTATCCGCGCCGCACGACAGAAGGTGCAGACAACAACCGTGTCAACCTGCTTTTAGCGATTCTGGAGCGAAGGCTTGGGCTTCGGCTTTCCGACATGGATGTCTATGTGAATATCGCCGGAGGCGTACGGCTCCGTGAACCGGCTGTGGATCTTGGAATTGTCGTCGCTGTCATATCCTCTTTTAAGGATATCGTGATCGATGAGAAGACTCTGGTATTCGGAGAGGTCGGCCTGTCCGGCGAGATCCGCTCCGTGCCGCAGGCACCTCTTCGCGTGAAGGAGGCACAGAAACTTGGCTTCACGACAGTGATTCTGCCGCAGGCCTGCATGAGGTCTGTCGGAAAGGCAGACGGTCTGCGCCTCGTCGGCGTGCGGAATGTACGGGAACTGATTGGTGTGCTGACATGATTTATGATTGACAGGAAGCGC
>CAMIVF010000081.1 GCA_946401715.1 uncultured Clostridia bacterium
CTGGCAAGCAAGCTTGCCTCGGCTTCAGGGCTTTTGACCCTTACATCATCAAATCTGCTGCCGGATTAATACATCCCGCCCTGCGGCGCTGCCGGGGCAGCCGGCGCCGGCTCTTTGATGGTTCCGACGGTAGCTTCTGTCGTAAGCAGCGTGCTTGCAACGGAGCTTGCGTTCTGAAGAGCGGATCTGGTGACCTTTGCCGGATCAATGATTCCTGCCGAGATCATGTTGACATACTCTTCCTTGTATGCGTCGAATCCTTCGTCCTTCTTGGATTCCTTGACCTTATTCACGACGACGGATCCTGCAAGGCCTGCGTTCTCCGCGATGAAGAACAGCGGGGATTCCAGTGCTTTCAGAACGATCTGCGCGCCGGTCTTCTCATCGCCTTCCAGCTTGTCCATGGCCTTCGCCACAGCCGCTGCCGCGTGAATGTAAGCAGATCCGCCGCCCGCTACGATGCCTTCCTCAACAGCGGCTCTCGTCGCGTTCAGGGCATCCTCCATGCGGAACTTGGCTTCCTTCATCTCTGTCTCGGTCGCAGCACCAACGCGGATCACAGCAACTCCGCCGGCCAGCTTCGCCAGTCTCTCCTGGAGCTTCTCCTTATCGAAGGAGGACTTTGTCTCCTCGATCTGTGCACGGATCTGATCGGTTCTGGACTTAATCTCGCTCTTGGCTCCAAGGCCGTCAACAATGATCGTGTTCTCCTTGGTGACCTTCACGCTCTTCGCACGTCCAAGCATATCGACGGAAGCATTCTTCAGCTCAAGGCCGACCTCATCAGAGATCACCGTGCCGCCGGTCAGGATCGCGATATCCTGCAGCATGTCTTTTCTTCTGTCGCCATAGCCCGGAGCCTTGACAGCTACTACAGAGAAGGTTCCACGCAGCTTGTTCAGGATCAGAGTGGTAAGAGCCTCGCCCTCAACATCCTCAGCGATGATGAGAAGCTTCTTGCCTGCCTGCACGATCTGCTCGAGCAGCGGAAGGAGATCCTGGATATTGCTGATCTTCTTGTCGGTGATCAGGATGTACGGATCATCCAGAGCAGCTTCCATCTTCTCGGTATCTGTTGCAAAGTACGCGGAGATATAGCCGCGGTCAAACTGCATTCCTTCCACCAGGTCGAGCTCTGTCTTCATGGTCTTGGATTCTTCTACGGTGATAACGCCGTCCTTGGAAACCTTTTCCATGGCGTCCGCCACCATCATGCCGACCTCTTCATTGCCGGAAGAAACAGCCGCGACCTTCGCGATCTGCTCTTTTCCCTTGACCTTCTGGCTCATCTTGCGGATCTCTTCCACAACCGCGTCTGTTGCCTTCTGCATGCCCTTGCGCAGCACGATCGGATTCGCGCCTGCTGCCAGGTTCTTCATTCCTTCATGAACCATCGCCTGGGCCAGAACCGTCGCTGTCGTGGTTCCGTCTCCTGCAACATCATTTGTCTTGGAAGCGACCTCGCGGATCAGCTGCGCTCCCATATTCTCAAAGGAATCTTCCAGATCAATCTCCTTGGCAATGGTCACGCCGTCATTCGTGATCACAGGGCTGCCATAGGTTTTATCCAGAACAACGTTTCTTCCTTTCGGTCCAAGCGTTACACGAACGGTATCCGCCAGCTTGTCAACGCCGATTCGAAGGGCTTCTCTTGCCTCGTCGCCATATTTCAGTTCTTTTGCCATCTTTTTGTTCCTCCGTTTCTTTACTCGACCTTAGCCAGAATATCGCTCATCTTGCAGAGGATGTATTCCTCATCGCCAAGCTTGAATTCATTTCCCGCATACTTGGAATAAACGACCGTGTCGCCTTCCACAACGTTCATGACGATCTCTTTTCCGTCAATCCTGCCGTCTCCGACCGCGATGACAGTTGCTTCCTGGGGTCTCTCCTGTGCCTTGGCTGCCAGAATGATGCCGCCCTTTGTTGTCTCCTCAGCCTCAAGCTGCTTCAGAACAACCTTGTCGCCCAACGGAACTAACTTCATAATTGTCTGCCTCCATTCCTCTCTCAATTCTGTTCGTTTTATTAGCACTCTCAAAATATGAGTGCTAAATTACGATACACATCATAACAGAAAAAAAGAATTATGCAACCCCTGCGGAAATGCACAATCCTTTTATCTCAACAGATTATCTCTTTTTTTCTCGTTTTTTCTCGTTTATTCTCGCTTTGTGAAACTTTTGTGAGGTCTTACTCCTCATGCTGCCTGCGCAGTTCTTCCAGCTGTGCGTACACTGCGTCATTCATGACCTTGATGTAGGTTCCCTTCATACCGGAGCTCTTGGACTGAATCACACCCGCACTTTCAAACTTCCTGAGTGCGTTGACGATCACCGACCTGGTGATGCCGACCCGGTCTGCGATTCTGCTCGCCACGAGAAGTCCTTCCTCTCCCTTCATCTCATCAAAGACATGTACAATCGCCTCCTGCTCGGAGTAACTGAGGGTATTGAACGCGCTCTTGATGACCTGGTTCTTGCGGTTCTGCTCCTCATTCTCTTCACTCTGGGCACGCATCATCTCCAGGCCGACAACCGTCGTTCCGTACTCGGAAAGGATAATGTCATCAATCTCGTACGGCTCCCGCGTACGGTACATGAACACGGTTCCGAGACGTTCTCCGGCTATCTCGATCGGATTGACAATCGCCTGGTAACGATGTATCTCATCTCCGGTAAATCCGAGGGTTTCAAGATTGACGTTCTCCTTGGTTGAAAGAATCGCAAGAAATCTCTCATTCAGCAATGGATCGATATACTGTCCGACCTGATCGGTAATCAGTTCTCCCAGAGCCGGCGTACTCCTGGCCGTGCTGGACCCAAGGGTCTTCCCCTTCTTGCTGATCACAATTACATTGGAATTCAGAATCTGCGTCATCACCTGGCAGATATCGTCAAACACTACTTTCCCCGCATTGTTGTTATGCAACAGCTGGCTGATCTTTCTTGTCTTATCTAAAAGCTGTACACTCATAGCTGCCTCCTGCATCACAGCCCGGACAAACAACACTGTCAGAGCATGAATTATCTGTTAATTCATGATAACATATAAATTTACAAAAAATCTATTAGCAAAATCCAACAAGAGTTTTAATATGCGCCCCTGATTTTTACAAATCAGCCGGTTTTTTGTCTTTGCAGGAATATCCACAGGTGCTGTTCTGGCACACAAGCATTTCCCCCTTATGCGCCATCCAGCTTCCGCACTTTTCACACCGGACCTCACTGGGCTTTGCCCATGAGACGAAGTCACACTCCGGATTCTCGCAGCCGAAGTATCTTCTTCCCTTTCGTGAGCGCCTCACGACGATCTCATGCGCACACTTGGGGCACTTGACGCCCGCCTTCTCATAGAACGGCATGGTATTGCGGCATTCCGGAAATCCGGGACAGCCCAGGAATTTTCCGGAGGGTCCGTACTTGATCACCATTCTGCGTCCGCACTTGTCACAGAGGATGTCTGTCTCTTCGTCAGCGATCTTCACCTTTCCAAGTGTCTCCTCCGCATCCTTCACCTCGCGTTCCAGATCCGGATAGAAGTTCCGCACGATGTCTTTCCATTCCATTTTGCCTTCCCCGACCATGTCAAGCAAGGACTCCATGTTTGCGGTAAAGCCGACATCGTCAATCTCCGGGAAGGAATTCTTCATAATGGAGTTAACCGCCTCGCCCAGTTCTGACACATACAGGCTGCGGCCTTCCTTCGTGATATAGTGGCGCGCGAGCAGCGTGGAAATCGTCGGCGCATAGGTGGACGGACGCCCGATCCCCTTCTCCTCCAGTGTGTGTACCAGAGAAGCTTCTGTAAAATGCGCCGGCGGCTGCGTGAAATGCTGCGCGGGAGTAAGCTGCTCCAGTGTCAGCTTTGTCCCTTCTTCCAGCGTTCTCAGACCCGCAGTCTTCTGATCCGCCTCTGCGTCGCTCTCCCGGTAGACAGCCCGGTATCCTTCAAAGAGGGTACGGGACGTTCCTGTCGTAAACAGATAGTCCTGATCCGCCTTTGCCGTAATCTTAATCTGCAGCATCTCGATTCTGGCAGGTGCCATACGGCTTCCGACAAACCGCTTCCAGATCAGTTCATACAGACGGAACTGTTCTCTGGACAGCGCACTCTTCAGCTGCTGCGGCGTCCTGGTGACATCGGTCGGCCGGATCGCCTCATGCGCATCCTGGATCTTGACACTGCCTGCGGTATTCTCTGCCTTTTCAGGCACCGCCGCATACGCTTCCCCGTACTGCTTCACGACAAATGCCGCAGCTGCCTGGGACGCTTCCTGCGAGATTCGCGTGGAATCCGTTCTCAGGTAGGTGATCAGGCCCTCTGCGCCATTCCCCTTTGTATCGACACCTTCATAAAGCTGCTGTGCAACCCGCATCGTCTTCTGGGTACTGAAGTTCAATACGCGGGCGGCTTCCTGCTGAAGTGTACTTGTTGTAAATGGAAGCGGTGCCTTGCGGAGCTTCTCGCTCTTCTTCACTTCCGTCACGGAAAACGCCGCATGCTCCAGTGCGCTGGTAATCTCCCTGGTTCTTTCTTCGCTGTCAGGCTGTTCCTTCCTGGAACCCGTACCGTGATACTGTGCTTTCAGCGCCTTTTTTGCCGATTCAGGCATAAGCTCTGCCTCAATCGTCCAATACTCCTGCGGAACGAAATCGGCAATCTCTGCCTCCCTGTCCGCCACAATCCGCAAAGCTGCAGACTGTACACGCCCTGCGCTCAGTCCTCTCTTGATCTTCACCCAGAGAAGCGGACTGATGCGGTATCCGACCATACGGTCAAGGATACGCCTTGCCTGCTGGGCGTCCACCATATCCATGTCGATCTGCCGCGGATGCTTCATCGCCTCCTTGACAGCATTCTTTGTGATTTCGTTAAATGTGATCCGGTATGTTTTCTTCGGATCCAGATTGAGTGCTGCCATCAGATGCCAGCTGATCGCCTCTCCTTCACGGTCCGGGTCAGTTGCAAGGTAGATCTTGTCCGCCTTCTTCGCCTCCTTGCGAAGCGCGGCAAGAACCTCTCCCTTTCCGCGGATTGTGATATATTTCGGTTCATAATCATTCTCAACGTCAAACCCAAGCTGGCTCTTGGGCAGATCCCTGACATGGCCGACAGAAGCCATGACAGTATAGTTCTTATTGAGAAACTTGCTGATCGTCCTGACCTTTGTCGGGGACTCAACGATCACAAGGTATTTCGCCATGTGTCTGTTTCCTTTCCTGTTCCGTTTTATCGCTCAAAGGCCAAAACAATATAACGCAAATGAATTGCCAACGCAAGAGGTTTGGTTTAAGCCGGCCTGAACCGGCGCATCACCCGAGTGAGAACCGGCGGCAGAATGCAAGGCTGGTGTCATCTCTTTGCACAAACACGATTCCCTTGTGCCCGGCCTTGTCTCTGATATAGGAAATAACTCTTTTACGAAGAGGCTCGTCCATTCCCCGGAGCACCTCATCCAGGAGCAGAAGGTCAGAAGGAATGATAAGCGCACGGATCATGACCACAAGCCTGCGCTCCACCTCATCCAGTTCACTGACAGGAATGAACAGACGCTCCCGGGGCAGGAACTTCACCAGTTCCTCTTCCGCAACCATCTCAGACAGGCGCGCGTTGACCATCGCGACATTCTCAACGGCAGAAAACTGTTCGCACAGCCGGTCCTCCTGGAACACAACCCCCGCATTGACGGACGCATACTTGTAGTCTCCCAGAAGATTTACACTGCCGCTGTCCGGTTTCTCCAGTCCAAGAATCAGCCTAAGCAGCATGGTCTTGCCGCTCCCGCCCGGTCCTGTCAGAAGGAAGCAGTCATCTGAGCCGATTTCCCAGTTGATATTTTTCAGAATCTCCTTACCGGAGACAGACTTGCAGATATCCTGAAGCTGAATGGTCATCTGTCGGCACCTCCCTGTTTCCCATGCGCAGCGTCTGATGCGTCTGCGCGGTTTTTCTTCCGGAACATCCTGGACAGTCCGGGCATCTTTGCCGGAAGGATGATATATTTCAGTCTCGCCTTTTTCGGAATATGAAACACTTCTGCCATCTCCAGCAGCTTCGGATCCACCTCTTGCATGTTTCTGCCTCCTTTCCTTTCAACCACTCTGCCACACCGTTTACTATACAGGAAGAATGCCGCTGAATCCATAGCCAATGAAAGCAGCTGTGAACCGCAGCCCGGAAGAACAGACCGGTGGGGCTTGACAAGCGCTTGTTTTTTGTATATCCTTTCTTTGCATAAAAGTCTTTTATAATTGCGAAGATATCACTTTTTCTTTTAGAGACATTTGTCTTATCCTGATCTTTTCTCAAACCTCAATCAAGCTGTTTCCTGATTTCCGGCTGCCTGGCCGGAGACATACGTTTGTGGTTTGCGATGTCCGGAGCACCTCGTGTCAAAGGAGGAAATGATATGTACAGTACGGTAGTTTCTGCGTCGATCAGTGGAATCGAAAGCCGGAGAGTTGTTGTAGAGGCGGATGTCTCGGACGGTCTCCCGTCCTTCAATCTTGTCGGCTTTCTTGCTTCCGAGACCAGGGAGGCAGCGGAACGGGTTCGGACTGCATTGAAAAACAGCGGCGTAAGGCTGGCACCGCAGCATGTAACGGTTAATCTGGCGCCGGCGTCTTTTCATAAGGAAGGCGCTTTGTTTGACCTTGCAATCGCGATCGCTCTGATGGGCGGATACGGCTTCTTTTCACGGCAGGCTCTGGACGGGGTCCTTCTTCTGGGCGAACTGAGCCTGCATGGCGAAATCGGCCCGGTCAGAGGTGTCCTGGAGATTGTCTCTCACGCTGAGGACTATGGCTGCGACACAGTGATCGTGCCGCTGGAAAACCTGGCGGAGGGATCCGTATCCGGACGTGTCCGTGTGCTGGGCGCCGGGAATCTGAATCAGGTGATCCACTTCATGGCAGAGCGGTCAGGCGGACGGCCCCGCCTGATGGAAGAGTCCGCCTATGAGCCGCCGCTGATCCCGCCTCTCCCCCTTCGCTCCATGAAGGTTGACATTGCGGCACTCAGGCAGGCACAGAAAAAAATCTTTGACGTTGATTTTTCCCAGATCCGCGGCCAGGCCCTGATGAGAAGAGCCGCCGAGATCGCCGTAAGCGGATTTCACAATCTCCTGATGATCGGGCCGCCGGGCGCCGGCAAGAGCATGACCGCAAAGCGCATCGCATCGATCCTGCCTGAGACAAGTATGGAGGAAGCACTCGAGATTACCAAGATCCATTCGGTCGCCGGAACGCTTCCCCAAAACACCGGTCTTCTGACCATACGGCCTTTCCGCGCACCGCACCATACCATCACGCCGCCTGCCCTGTGCGGCGGAGGAAACCCTCCCGTACCCGGCGAGATCTCCCTCGCGCACAGGGGCATCCTGTACCTTGACGAGCTTCCGGAATTTGACAGACCGGTTCTGGAGATGCTCAGGGGGCCTCTTGAGGACGGAAGCATCCGGATTGCCCGGGTAAACGGCACGTATACATTTCCGGCGGAATTCATGCTGATCGCATCGATGAATCCCTGCCGCTGCGGTTATTTTCCGGACCGGACCCGCTGCACCTGCACCAACGCGCAGGTCAGAAGATATCTGTCCCGGATCAGCATGCCGCTTCTGGACCGGATCGACATGTGCGTGGAAGCTCACCGTGTGAAGTACGAGGAACTGACCGCTTCCTCAGACGAAGAGAGCTCCGCCGTGATCCGGGAAAGGGTGATGTCAGCCCGCAGGATCCAGCAGGACCGCTATCGCGGAACCCGGTACCGGTTCAACTCGGACCTGGATCCGGAAGCAGTGCAGAGATACTGCTCACTGACCGAAGAAGGCCGGCGGATGATGAGCAGCGTTTATGAGAGTATGCATCTCACGGCAAGGTCTTACAACCGGATCCTGAAAACAGCGCGGACCATTGCGGATCTGTCACAGGCTTCCGAGATCAGGACCGAACATCTCGCGGAGGCTGTTTCCTACAGGGCAGTGGATCGCAGGTACTGGGATCAGGCGCTCCGTACAGCTTAGCAGATGAGGCGGATATATACAGACTGAAAGCAGAAAATCATGCATGACCTGGGAACAGGCAGAATGAAGGAGGCAGACCATATGACCGATACAGAAAGAAACATGGAACGTTACTGGCTCTGGCTGTGCAGCTGTCCGGGGCTTTACCGTCCCCAGATCGCCGGGCTGATTGGTTTTTTCCACGATCCGAAACAGCTCTATGACGCACAGACAAGAGAACTGATCCGATGGAAGAAGCTGGCGGACGACGAGACCACGAAATGGGTCAACTCCCTGATCAATTATAAAGACACGGTTTCGGCTGTTGAAGCGGAGGAAAAGCTGGCCAGCAGAAAGCTGCATTTCGTCAGCCGGCAGCATCCCCGCTTCCCGCAGAAGCTTCTGAATCTTCCGGACGGGCCTTACGGTCTGTTCTTCCGCGGGCAGCTCCCCGATCCGGAAAAGCCCTCCGTCGCTGTCATCGGCGCCAGACGCTGCAGCAATTACGGGCAGCAGATGGCCGTGGTACTCGGCAAGGCGCTTGCGGCGGAAGGCTACCAGATTATCAGCGGAATGGCCGCCGGGATTGACGGAGTAGCGCAGTCTGCGTGCCTGTCGGCCGGCGGGCTGTCCTACGCCGTGATGGGAAACGGGGCGGACGTATGTTATCCCCAGGAGAACGAGGGCCTCTATGACCGGCTTGAGCAGGGAGGCGGAATCCTCTCTGAATTCCCGCCCATGACGCCGCCTCTCAGACCGCACTTCCCACTCAGGAACCGCCTGATCTCAGGCCTGTCCGATGCGGTGATTGTGGTGGAAGCACGTGCGCAGAGCGGCTCCCTGATCACAGCAGACCTTGCCCTGGACCAGGGCAAGGATGTCTATGCGGTTCCGGGGCGCTTCAATGACCTGCTCAGCTACGGCTGCAACCGCCTGATCGAACAGGGGGCCGGCATCGTCCTGTCTTCGGAAAGCCTTTTGGAAAATCTTGCGTCCTCTCTGAATCTGAAGCGTATCCCGCCAAGAGAGGAGGATGTTGTCCGGAGCATCACGGAGCATATGGAGGATGATGAGAAAAAGGTGTACTCTGCCTTGAATTTTGACGCGAAGAGTCTTGACGAGATTGCATCAGACGCAGGACTGACACTGCTTCAGTCCATGCGGGCAATTCTGAATCTGCAGCTGAAAAACCTGGCAGCAGAGGTATCCAAAAACCAGTATATCCGAAAAATCGCTTAGAAAACAGAAAAAACCGGATCCCTGGCGGATCCGGTTTTGGAAACCTTGCTTATGCAGTTGATATCTGTATATCGATAAGATAA
>CAMIVF010000082.1 GCA_946401715.1 uncultured Clostridia bacterium
TCATCTCATTTCTGTATCAGCTTCCGCTGCTCTATGGCAGCATCCTCTGCTCTATATCAGCGTCCGCTGCTCTAAATCAGCTTCCGCTGCGCAGCGCGGTGATCGCAGCCCCGGCCGCGCCTGCGTACCGCCCGTCAGGACACGCAATTACCTCACAGCGCAGTGCCTTGCCGAGCTGACTGCGCAGATATTCAAATTCACACAGTCCGCCGGTCAGGCACACCGTCTGGTCCAGCTTCAGGCGTCCTGCCTGGGAAGCAACCTTCTGCACGATGGAATGCACGACGGCATATGCGATATTCTCGCGCTTCTCTCCCTTTCCGATCAGGCCGATCACCTCTGACTCGGCAAACACCGTACACATGGAGCTGATTGAAACGCCGCCGCCCATGCGCGCCAGCTCACACAGCTCCTCCAGCCGCACCGAGAGCGTATTCGCCATCACTTCCAGAAAACGTCCGGTTCCCGCGGAGCACTTGTCATTCATCAGAAAGTCTGTGACCTGTCCGCCCTGCACCACGATCAGCTTCGTGTCCTGTCCGCCGATATCGATCACGGTCAGATCGTTGGTTCCGTAGATATGGCAGGCGCCCCTCGCATGGCAGGTAATCTCCGTGACATGCTTCGCCGCGTAGGAAACCGACGCCCTTCCGTATCCGGTGGAGACCACCCTGCTTTGATCCGGCGCGATCCCATGTTCTTCCAGTTCTTTCAGGATTGCGTCCGCCGTATCCACACTGCTCCAGCCCGTCGGCCGCAGCAGCCTGTGAAGGATCTGCCCGTCCGCGTCCATGACAACCGTCTTTGTACACGTCGAGCCGATATCAATCCCGACATTATATGCTATACCCATAGTCTGACCGGCTCCATCTCGTGCCAGCGAATGCCGGCTTCTCCCAGAACAGCTTCCGCGCCTGCCTTCCATTCCATCTCCGTTTTGAAGGACAGCCCGCACCCCGCGCTCAGCTGGCGCGGAATAGGTATGATCCGCCCCGGGATCCCCTTCTCAGCAAACAGCTTCTCTGCCGCCATGGCATCTGTTGTCTCCGAAAATGTAATCACCAGGAATTCTTTGCTTTGGCGCATATGCCATTCCTCTGCTTCTTTTTTACGGACGAACCACAAGATCGGCCTGTGTCAGCCGTTCCGTGATCTCATACATATTGGTGACGCCGCCTACCGCCAGCTTCTCTGAAAGCTTGTAATAATTCAGGCAGGTACCGCAGGTCAGGATCTCAACGCCCTGTGCTTCGAGGCTCTTCAGATCCTCGATGGAGGCAGACCCTTCGCAGGTCAGAGTAGCGCCGCCGTTGTAGAACAGAATCGACGACGGCAGCTCTTCCATCTGCGTCAGCGCATAAAGAAAGCCCTTGATCAGGACCGCGCCCAGCTCGTCATTTCCTGTTCCCATCACAGAAGCAGTCACGGCCACAACTGTTTTCTTCTTTCTTCCGGCCGGCGTGACAAGGCACTCCTCGGTTTCTTCCTCCGGTGCAGCCTGTGCGGAAGCGGTCTGGTCCGCGCTGATTTCCATCGTCACACGGAACTGATCCTCAGCCAGCTTTTCCGACTTCACGCCATAGCCCTTCTGGTTCGCCATCTTCGTCAGATTCTGGACCGCAATCTCATTGTCCACCAGCGTCTCAACGGTTCCGGCGCCGTTCAGCTCCTTGATCGCGTTCTTCGTCTTCACCACCGGGATCGGGCAGACATCGCCAATCGCATCTACCTTTGTAATCATTCTCTGTCTCCTCCTGTTTTTCAGTCATGTTTTATCAGATGATTCTCAGTTATGATCCATCAGACGAATCTCAGTCATGATCCATCGAAACCTGAATCTCTGTCTCTTCCTTTTTCACAATCTCACCGACGATCGCAGCCGGAAGACCTTGCCTGCGCAGATCCGCCAGAAGCTGCTCCGCCTGATCCGGACGGACCGCCGCAAGCAGGCCGCCTGAGGTCTGCGGGTCAAAAAGAACCTCCTCCATTGAGAACGGAATGCCTTCAAAGCGGACAAAGCCGCCCACATGGTTGCGGTTTCTCTGGGCTGCAGCGGTAAGCAGGAATTCATCCGCGCACGCCTGCGCCCCCGGCAGCACCGGAACCTGATCCGCCCAGATCCGGGCAGACAGCCTGCCGTCCATCATCTCATGGAGATGTCCGAGGAAGCTGAAGCCGGTGACATCCGTGCACGCGTGTATCTCATACCGTGCGCAGCATTCCGCAGCATTCTTATTCAGTGTCGTCATTGAGCGGATCGCGGCTTCCATGCCATCCTTCGGCGCTTCTCCCACACGGTCCGCGGTACACAGAATCCCGACGCCAAGCGCCTTGGTCAGGATCAGCAGATCGCCCGGATGGCCGGTGTTGTTCTGCCAGATATGATCCGGGTGAACAATGCCGGTCACGGAAAGTCCGTACTTGACATCGGTATCCGCGATCGAATGTCCGCCGGCCAGGGTTGCGCCTGCCTCAATCACCTTCTCGGATCCGCCGCGCAGGATCTCGCCCAGAATGTTGAGGTCCCACTTCTCCGGGAAGCAGACGATATTCAGCGCAGTCTTCACCGTTCCGCCCATGGCGTAAATATCGCTCAGCGCGTTTGTCGCCGCAATCTGCCCGAATGTATAGGGATCCGGCACCATCGGCGGGAAGAAGTCCAGTGTCTGGACAAATGCGATTTCGTCTGTCAGTTTGTATACCGCTGCGTCGTCCTTGCTGGAAAAGCCGACCAGAAGCGCAGGATCTTTCTCTCCTTTCGGCAAAAGACTCAGGACACGGTTCAGCGCCTGCGCTCCGAGCTTCGCGGTGCACCCGCCGCCCTTGCAGAAAGTAATCTTTTCTGAACTCATCTGTCACTCCATTTCACGCGTTTTAAGTCAGTCCGGGTGCTTTGATCAAACGTCTCTTCCATCCCCGGATCAACGCCATTCTTTATCACAATTCTATGATGTACGGATCGCTCCGTTGCTTCGCAACTCCCGCGCTCCTCGGCCACTCCGCACTCTCATAATTTGCTAAAGCAAATTACTACGTGCTCCGTGTCCGGTGGGTCAACACCCCTTTCGCCTCTGGCAAGCAAGCTTGCCTCGGCTTCAGGGCTTTTGACCCTTACATCATTCTATCACAGGCCCTGCAAAAGAATCATTTAATTTATTTAGCAATTCATCTCATTTATTATAATTCCCAATATACGGATCGGCAAAAAAGCAAAGCAACAGGATATCAACAGAATGTCGTTTTTTGATACGTCGCTTTGCTCTGTCTGTGTTATAATATGATGTTGGGGGCAAAAGTACCTTTTGCCCCCAACTATGATGTTCGGATCGCTGAAGGAGACAACCATGACCAAAACAGACCCACGCGTAATCAGAACCCTTCACCGCATCGATGAATCCCTTCTGGATAATATGAAAAGCCATGATTTCAGGAAGGTCACCGTTGATACGCTGTGCCGCAGCGCGAAGATCAACCGTTCCACCTTCTATAAGTATTACACGGACAAGTATGATCTTCTGGATAATTTCCTGGACCGGATTCTGAATGAATTCAGCGAAGCAACCATCTCAACCGGTCTGATCCGGATGACCCCCTATGACATGCCCAATGATTTATTCATCACGCATTTTGAGAAGATGATCGATTATATCTATGGGCATCTTGAGATCTACCGGATCCTGTGGACGGCTTCCATCAACCGGTCCATCTACAATGAGATGGAAAATATCATACGCTATAACATTCTCCGGAACATACAGGAGGAGAACTCCGGCCCTGCGTGGGCCAAAACTGCCAGTTATCAGGATCTCTATGCCAGATTATTTGCCTCCAACTTCCTGACACTCGTCCGATGGTGGATCAGCAACAAGCCCTCCATCTCCCGGCGCGATGTGGTGTCCGTGATGGAGGGCAGTATCAGAGAGTCCCTGCTCTCAACGCTCTCTTATGCAAAGGATTCGTGATTCATGATCCTCGCCGGCAGACTGCATTTCCACGCAGTCTGTCTTTTCATTTCCTGCATGCATTGTTCGCGATCGCGGCAGAAACCGGCGTCATGATGAAGACCACGACATACATGATCAGGAGCATGGGAAGGAAGGCTCTGGCAAATGTGCGCGGAAACAGTTCAATCTGATGCGCCATGTACAGATTGAGCAGCGTCAGAGCACCGCCGACAATGACCGTGAAGATCAGGCTGACCGGGATGATTCCCACCAGTTTCTCCGTCATCGTGTGCGGCTTGATGTGCAGCAATCCGGGAAACCCTACCTCGATTTTGTGCATCGGCACAATCATGCTGACTGCAAACGCAAGCGCAAAGCTCAGCGCGATGCCCGCGGCCAGGTTCGGATAAAGCACAATCTTCTGGTGTGCCAGCAGGATTGCTGATACCGACATGATCACCGCCATCACCAGAGCCATGACGACGTTAAATATGATAATCCACTTCTTTCCCGGTTTTCCCATTCTCTCAAAGCCCCTTTCTTTGCGGCAATAATACCGGCAGGACTGCGCCCGCCGGTATCCGTTTGCTCTATAATCCTGTCTTCTCCAGTCAGGCCTTCGATGCCAGGCGGACAGTCTCACGGCAGATCGCCAGCTCTTCATTGGTCGGCATGACGATTACCTTCACCTTGGAATCAGGTGTTGAAAGAACGAACGCCTCGCCTCTTCTCTTGTTGGCTTCCGCATCGATGGTGATGCCGAGGAACCCAAGATACTCCAGAACCTTCCTGCGGACGATACCTGCATTCTCGCCGATTCCGCCGGTAAATGCGATTGCGTCCACGCCGTTCATGGCTGCTGTGTAGGAACCGATGTACTTCGCGACACGATACGAAAATGCGTCGATCGCAAGGCCGGCTGCCTCATTGCCGTTATCCATGGCCTCTTCCAGATCACGGAAATCAGAGCTGAGGTTGTTCGACAGGGCCATGACACCACTCTTCTTATTCAGGATGGTGTTCATATCGGCTGCCGTCAGATTCTCATGGCTGCAGATGTAATCGATGATCGCCGGATCCAGGTCGCCGGAACGGGTGCCCATGATCAGACCTTCCAGAGGGGTAACACCCATGGAAGTATCGACACACTTGCTGTCCTTGACAGCCGTGATGCTGGCGCCGTTTCCAAGATGCGCAACGATGACTTTCGAATTGTCCGGATCCAGGTTCAGATACTTGATCGTTTCCTTCGAAACAAAGCTGTGAGAGGTTCCATGGAAGCCGTAACGGCGGATATGATACTTCTCATAGTACTCTGTCGGAATCGCATAACGGTATGCCTTCGCCGGCAGGGTCATGCCGAAGGAGGTATCCATGACAACAACGTTCGGCTTGCCGGGCATGAGCTTCATGCATGCATGAATGCCCATCAGGTTAGCCGGATTGTGCAGCGGTCCGAGATCGGAAGCCTCTTCGATCGCAGCGATCACGTCATCGTTTACCAGAGCGGATTCCGTCAGCTTCGCGCCGCCGTGCAGGACTCTGTGTCCGATTGCCTCAACCTCATCCAGGCTCTTCAGAACGCCGGTCTTCGGATTGACCAGTGCATCCAGGACCATCTGGATCGCCTCTGAATGGGTCGGCATCGGCGCATCGGTGACTTCCTTCTCACCGCCGGCCGGCTGATAGACCAGGCGTCCGTCCAGTCCGATTCTCTCGCACAGGCCCTTTGCCGCGATCTGCTCGGTATCCGAATCAATGACCTGATACTTCAGGGATGAGCTGC
This sequence comes from uncultured Clostridia bacterium, assembly GCA_946401715.1. GTDB lineage: Bacteria > Bacillota > Clostridia > Lachnospirales > Lachnospiraceae > Porcincola. The sequence continues at coordinate 5,731 of CAMIVF010000082.1, forward strand.
CACAGTTTACTACAAGTACTTTCATGATGGGGTGTCTCCTTTTCTGTTCTTGTTCTCTTGTCTGGTCTTTGTCAGAGTGACTGACATGCACCAGCGTCATTCCGCCTTCAGGCCTTCTGTGCCTGCACTGCAGTCATGGCAACAACACCGACGATATCATCGGCGAAGCAGCCTCTGGACAGATCATTGACCGGCATGGACAGACCCTGCAGAACCGGACCGTATGCGCCGGCCTTCGCCAGTCTCTGTACAAGCTTGTAGCCGATATTGCCCGCTTCCAGGCTCGGGAAGATGATCGTGTTCGCCTGTCCCGCGACATCGCTGTCCGGTGCCTTCAGCTTCGCGACAGAAGAGACGATGGCTGCGTCAAACTGCAGTTCTCCGTCTACCTTGATCTCCGGATGCGTTTCCTTCACGATCTTCACGGCTTCCGCAACCTTGGTGACATCATCGTGCTTTGCACTGCCCTTGGTGGAATAGGAAAGCATGGCAACCTTCGCTTCCTTGCCGATGAAGGCTTCAAAGGACTGTGCTGACAGAATCGCGATCTCCGCAAGCTTCTGCGGATCGAAATCAACATTGACCGCGCAGTCGGCGAAGACGAACTTTCCATTCTCACCAAACTCACAGTCCGGAACATCCATGACAAAGAATCCGGACACGCTGCTGATGCCTGGCTTCGTCTTGAGCAGCTGCAGCGCCGGGCGGATGGTGTTGCCGGTGGAATGGCAGGCGCCGGAAACAGCTCCGTCCGCATCGCCGCACTTGCACATCAGGCATGCATAGTACATGTAATCGTTCATCATCTGCTCCTCGGCCTGCTCCGGGGTCACGCCCTTCTTCGCACGCAGCTCGACGAACTTGTCAATGTACTTCTGGCGGTTCGGATCCGTCTTCGGATCGATGACGGTCACGCCGGTCAGATCATAATCTCCCTTATTCGCGGCAATCTCCTCAGGTGTTCCGATCAGGACGATATTGGCGATCCCTTCCTTTGCAATCTTCTCGGCAGCCTCATAGGTTCTGCTGTCCATGTACTCCGGCAGTACGATCGTCTTCTTATCCTTCTTCGCCTGTGCCTTGATGTCGTCAATGAAACTCATAACTCAATTCTCCTTTCCGGGTATGTATCATATCGATCAGCTGGAATATTGATAACTACACACTGACATATATTATACCGTTTAAACAATTCTACGACAAGGGAAAATCAAAGAGTCCTGGGATGCAAAATCGTTAGCCGCAGGCATAAAAAACCGCAGATCCCGGACGCGCAGATACGCTGACCGCGCGCAGATGAAATTGCCATCTCCAAATATGCTGACAGCTTTTAAATTTTGGCCGCCCGACCCCCCTCAGATACTTGATTTCATTCGGTTTTCCTGATAAAGTGATTGTGGCGTTTTTTGTTTGCACATGTAACCTTGAAACCCCAATTGCAGCCTGTCGTTTTATTCTGAAATGTAAGGAGAGAATATGCTTACTGATGAGAAAAGGAAACTGGAGCTGATGGCAGCCACCATCAGGAAAACTGCTCTTGAGACCATCCACACAGCCGGATCCGGTCACATCGGTGGTTCTTTCTCGATGGCGGACATCATGGCAGTCCTCTATTTTAAGGCCATGAATGTTGACCCGAAGAATCCTGACAAGCCTGACAGAGACCGTCTTGTTGTCTCCAAGGGCCATTGTTCGCCGGTTACATACGCTACACTGGCGCTCAAAGGCTTCTTCCCGATCGAGCATCTGAAGACCTTCCGGCAGATCGACAGTGATCTTTCCGGACATGTTGAAATCCATGTACCGGGCGTTGATATGTCCGGCGGCTCTCTGGGACAGGGTCTGTCTGTCGCACTTGGCATGGCGATGTATGCGAAGGCGAACAAGATCGGTAATTATGTACATGCTATCATGGGCGACGGCGAGATTCAGGAAGGCCAGATCTGGGAAGCGGCGATGTGCGCCGGCTTCTATAAGGTCAATAACCTGATTGCATTTGTCGACAACAACCAGATCCAGCTTGACGGACGTCTGACCGAAGTCATGGATCCGAATCCGATTGACGAAAAGTTCCGTGCATTCAACTGGAACGTCATCAACGTGAACGGTCAGGATGTGGAAGAGATTGCGGACGCGATCGACGAAGCTAAGAAGTGCCAGGATAAGCCGACCATGATTGTTGCCCATACCACCAAGGGCGCAGGAGTCTCTGTATTTGAGGATACACCGCGCTTCCACGGCGGCCAGCCGACTCCCGAGGAGTACGAGCAGGCGATCAAGGAACTCGACGACAGGATTGCTTCACTGGAGGTATAAGAATGGGCGAAAAAATTTCGACACGTGTTGCGTATGGACGTGCTCTTGCCGAGTTCGGAGACCGGAGCGACATTTATGTATTTGATTCGGATCTGAAGAGCTGCACGATGAGTATGTACTTTGCAGAGAAGTATCCGGAGCGTTTCTTCAATATCGGTATCGCCGAGGCCAACATGGTCGACATTGGTGCCGGATTCGCAACCTGCGGAGCAACCTCTCTGGTTCACACCTTCGCGATCTTTGCGGCAGGCCGTGTGTACGACCAGGTCCGCAATGATGTCTGCTATCCGGGACTGAATGTCAAGGTCGTCGGAAGCCACGCCGGCCTGACGGTCGGTGAGGACGGCGCCACCCACCAGGCACTGGAAGACATGAGCCTGATGCGCACCATTCCGGGCATGACCGTAATCTGCCCGTGCGATGACAACGAGACCAGGCTTGCCGTGAAGGCTATGCTGGATTATAAGGGTCCGGTCTATTTCCGTACCGGCCGTCCGGCTGTCGATTCTGTCACAGGCGATATCCCCGGCTACTCTTTCGAGATCGGCAAGGGCTGCCAGCTGCGTGACGGCTCCGATGTGACGCTGATCGCCTGCGGTCTGATGGTTCAGAGAACCCTGAAGGCAGCGGATCTGCTTGCGGCGGAAGGTATCTCCGCACGCGTGATCGACATGGCGACGATCAAGCCGATCGACCGTGAGATTATCGTTAAGGCAGCGAAGGAAACCGGCGCGATCGTGACCGCTGAAGAGCACAATGTTATCGGCGGCCTGGGCAGCGCAGTTTCAGAGGTCCTTACAGATGAGGCTCTTGTCCCGCTGCAGAGAGTCGGCGTGAACGATGTCTTCGGCCATTCCGGACATCCGGATGATCTTCTTGCACACTTCGGTCTGACACCGGAGAACATCGCTGAGAACGCAAAGAAGGCGATTGCGCGGAAGTAAGTGAAGGCCGGCCGCAATGACGCAGGCGGCATGGGAAAGCAGCAATGAAGCAGGCGGCAGGGGAAGGCCGCAATGACGCAGGCGGCATGGAAAACCGCAATGACGCAAGCGGCATTGGAAAGGCCGCAATGAAGCAGGCGGCTGATTTGCACGAAAGAATGGAGCAAGGCGGTGGAAACCTGATTTTCTTCTGGTTTCCACCGCCTGTTTTCGTCCCGGGCAGACACACCATACGGGGATCTCGCCCACTTACTTCTTTTTCCCCCGCCTGCAAACCCTCGAAAGGTTCGCT
>CAMIVF010000083.1 GCA_946401715.1 uncultured Clostridia bacterium
CCTTCCTGTGGAAGAACTCCTGCAGGCATACTGTATTCCGAATCCGGAAAGTGAGGAGGCGAATATCGCGCTCCTTCATTATGAAGAATCCAATGATGCCGCACTCTGGCGGATGATCCGGATTCTTGCGGCAGGCCGTATGCTGAATTCAGAGTTTCTGAAGGAAGCGGATGAGGACGCCTGGCGCGTGATGGCCAGAGTGTTCCGGAGCGTATGTCTGAGACAGCAAAAGGCGGGCACACCTGTTCTGGCAGAGCGGCTGCTCGGGACACGCAGACTTCTGCAGAGAGATCTGATTCCCATGGTTCCGTATGAGACACAGGCTGCGGACGGCTGCATCATCGAGGTCAGTCCGGCTACAACATACAGGTACCAGGACGGACGCTGGTACCGGTCTGACTATTCCAGCCTGCGCGATGAGAGTGCGCTTCGTGATCTGAATGAACTCGTCCGGGAGTGTGAGAGGGTTCTTCGCAAAAAGCTGCATTACAGGAACCAGCTGCAGGACCGGATGAAGAATCCGGTTCTGGCGAAGCTGATTGCAGACGAGACGGACCGGTGGCTGAAGGAAAAGGCACTGCGGAACCGGCCTGAGGTTCGGGTGGATCTGAGCCGGCTCGGTGCAATCCGGGATCAGGCTGCGATGACGCGTGAGCGCCTGCTGGAAGGAACCGAGGAAGGCGCGGAGGCAGATGCACTGTATGCGATGATGAATGACCCGGCAGCAGGAGATGCGCCGGAGCAGACTGCAGCCGTCCAGATGCCCGGATTCGCGGAGGAAGCAGGCAAGACGCCTGAAACAGCCGGAGCAGCCGGTGCGGGTGCAGCGGCCAGTACACTGACAGCAGCCAGTGCAGAAGATTCGGCCAGTACACTGACAGCGATCGAAACTTCCGGTGCAGAAGAGGCGGCCGGACTGTTCAGCCCCCTGGAAGCCGCATTCCTGCAGCAGCTTCTTGCGGGCGGCAATGGAAGGGAGTTCTTCCGGGAGCACAGGCTGCTTCCCTCGGCCTTTGTGGATGCGGTCAATGAGAAAGCGTTCGATGAGATCGGGGATTCGATCGTGGAAGAAGATGGAGCCGGCTGGCAGCTGGTGGAGGATTATATCGAAGACGTCAGCCAGATGCTGGGCTGAGAAAATACAGGAGCAGAGCATGGAGCAGAATCAGGTAAAAACAAGAAAGGTTCCGAGGCGGGTGGCGCAGGCTGTCATCAGTTCCCTGAAGGGCGGGGTGGTGCCGCGGATCGGCCTGCCCTATATCACGGTGGGGCGGAGCGGCGAGATTGAGGCACTGCTGCGGGATGTGGAGATCATTTCGGAGGGAGGTGCTTCCTTCCGTTTTATCGTCGGCCGTTACGGCAGCGGAAAGAGCTTCCTGCTCCAGACCATTCGGAACAATGTGATGGAGAAGGGCTTCGTTGTGATGGATGCGGATCTGTCCCCGGAGCGCAGGCTGCAGGGCTCCCGCGGACAGGGACTTGCAACCTACCGGGAACTGATCGGCAACCTTGCGACGAAGACGAAGCCGGAGGGCGGCGCATTGACCCTGGTGCTGGAGCGCTGGATCGGAGCGATCCAGGCGGCAGTCCTGGAACAGGAGCCGGAAGGGCAGAACGCTTCCGCCATGGAGCCGGGATCGCCGGAATTTGACGCTGCGGTCGAACGCAGGATCCGCGATGTTACACGGTCCCTGAGTGAGATGGTGCACGGGTTTGACTTCGCCCGCCTGATTACGCTTTATTACAGAGGTTTTGTCGCGGACGATGATGAGATCCGGGCGAAGGTGCTCAGATGGTTCCGCGGAGAGTACGCAACGAGAACAGAGGCGCGGGGCGACCTTGGGGTAAATGCGATTATCACGGATGAGGACTGGTATGATTACCTGAAGCTCTTCGCGATGTTCTTCCGCCTGGCCGGATACAAGGGCATGCTGATCTTCGTCGACGAGCTTGTGAATATCTACAAGATTCCGCAGTCTGTCGCGCGCAACAACAACTATGAGAAGATCCTGACCATGTACAACGACACCCTGCAGGGTAAGGCGCAGTATCTGGGGATTCTCATGAGCGGAACGCCGCAGTGTGTCGAGGATACGCGCCGGGGCATCTACAGCTATGAGGCGCTGCGCTCGAGGCTGCAGGAAGGAAAGTTTTCAAGGGAAGGGGCGCGGGACCTGCTTTCCCCGGTGATCCGCCTGGAGCCGCTCTCCTCGGAGGAGATGATGGTTCTTTGTGAGAAGCTGGCGGATATGCATGCGGATCTGTACGGGTACCCCCGGACAATCGGAACCGCGGAGCTGATGATCTTCATCCGGATCGAGTACGGACGGATCGGCGCGGATACACACATCACACCACGTGAAGTGATCCGGGATTTTATCGAGCTGCTGGACATCCTCTGGCAGAATCCGGACACGGACGTCGCAGCGCTTCTTGGCTCGGATGAATTCTCGTACGCGCAGTCAGAACTGGCCGAGAGTGAAGAAGTGAGCGAAGAATACGCCGACTTTGTGCTGTAGGAGATTCCATGGACATTTTTTCACGGTATTCACCGTTCATACAGGACTTTATTTACCGGAACCGCTGGGAGAATCTGCGCGCGGTTCAGGTGGCGGCAGGTGACGCGATCTTCAACACCACGCAGAATGTGCTTCTGTGCGCGTCCACCGCATCCGGCAAGACAGAGGCCGCCTTCTTCCCGATCCTGACCGGGTTTTGCGAGGACCCGCCGCAGTCGGTGGGCTGTCTGTACATTGCGCCCCTGAAGGCGCTGATCAATGACCAGTTCATCCGGCTCAATGATCTGTGCGAGGAAGCGCACATCCCGGTCTGGCACTGGCACGGCGACGTGTCGGCCTCTCACAAGAAGCGCCTGCTCAAAAAGCCTGCCGGCATCCTGCAGATTACGCCGGAATCCCTGGAAGCGCTGCTCATGCATAAGCACGCGGAGGTGCCGAAACTGTTCGGTGATCTTCGATATGTTGTGATCGACGAGATTCACTCCCTGCTGCGGGGAGACCGCGGCGGACAGTGCATGTGCCTGATCCAGCGGCTGAGCCGGATGGCAGGGGTGAATCCGCGCCGGATCGGGCTGTCCGCGACGATCGGAGACCCGGAGGAGGCCGGACGCTTTCTGTCGCAGGGAAGCGGCCGCGGCTGCGTGATTCCTGAGATTCAGGCCAAAGGCATACGGTGGAGACTGTCGATGGAGCATTTTTACCACTCCGCCCCGCAGGCTTCGGATATTGTCGAGAATCCGGAAAAGAGCGCCTGGATGGGCGGCGTGCCGCCGCAGGCGGGACCGCTGCTGGAGACATCGAAGATACAGCCGGACCGGCAGACGCCGCCGGATCAAAGCCGCCCGGCCGAAGAGGAACCGGCAAAGCCTTCCGTCTCTTTGGTCCTGCAGGACCGGCAGGACCAGACGCCGACGGATAAGGCGCCGCTGGCCGCGGACCCCGGAATCGGTTATATCTTCGAACACACCAGAGGGAAGAAGTGCCTGGTATTCAGCAACTCCCGCGAGGAGTGCGAGGAGGTCACAACCACACTCCGCGCATACTGTGAAGTGAACCATGAGCCGGACCGCTTTCTCATTCATCACGGCAATCTGTCCGTTTCCTTCCGTGAGACGGCGGAGGAGGATATGCGGGACGAAAACAGCGCACTGACGACCTGCACGACCTCAACGCTGGAGCTGGGAATCGACATCGGAAAGCTCGAAAGAGCATTTCAGATTGACGCGCCGTTCACCGTGTCTTCCTTCCTGCAGCGCATGGGGCGGACCGGCCGCCGGGGAGAACCCTGTGAGATGTGGTTCGTCATGCGCGAGGAGCACGCGGAGGCGCGCGACCTGCTGCCGGACAAGATTCCGTGGACACTGCTGCAGGGCATTGCGCTCGTGCAGCTGTATCTGGAAGAGCGGTGGGTGGAGCCGCCCAGGAAGGGCCGCATGCCCTTCAGCCTTCTGTACCATCAGACGATGAGCACGCTGGCCGGCTGCGGGGAAATGTCCCCTGCAGAGCTTGCGTCCAGGGTGCTGACGCTGGCACCCTTTGAACATATCACAAAGGATGACTTCCGTGTTCTTCTGAAGGACCTGATTGAGAAGGATCACATTCAGCAGACGGAGAACGGCGGGCTGATCGTTGGCCTGACGGGAGAGCGGATCACGAATTCCTTCAAGTTCTACGCCGTTTTCCAGGAAAATGAAGAATTCAGCGTCCGCTGCGAGTCGCAGGAGATCGGGACGATTGTGAAGCCGCCCCCCATCGGTGACCGGATCGCCATTGCCGGGCATGTCTGGGTGGTGGAGGAGGTGGACCGCACGCACCATCAGGTCTACTGCCATATGGTGAAGGGACGGGTCCCTGCTTACTTCGGCGACGAGCCCGGAGATATTCACACGAAGATTCTGGAGAAAATGCGCGCGGTGCTGCTCGACGACCGGCTCTATCCGTACCTTCTGAAAAATGCGCAGGCGCGGCTGATCTCGGCGCGGACGGACAGCGCGCACAGCGGCATCGGATACCGCCCGCTGGTATGCCTTGGCGGCAGCATGTACTGTCTGACGCCATGGCTGGGCAGTTATTCCTTCCTTGCGCTGGAGCGGTTTCTGCGGATCCGCTGCGCGAAGCGGCTGAAGCTGAAAGGCTTCAATTCCGTGCGCCCCTACTTTATCCAGTTTACACTGGGGGTGAGTCCGGAGGAATTCGTTCAGATCACGCAGGAGGAGGCGCGCGCCGGTGTCGATCCGATGGAGCTGCTCTATCCGAATGAGGTGCCCGTTTTCGACAAGTACGATGACATTCTCAGCGCGCAGCTGGTGCGGAAGGGATTCGCGTTCGGCGTTCTTGATGTGGAGGAAATGCTCTCGCGTGTGATGGAATGGACCGTACAGCAGGTCGTCTGATCCGGGATTGTAACAAGAAGCATATTCACGGTTTTGCAGATTCGTGGTATTTTTGAAGCAGACAGATTCATATAGAAATGAAAGTGTCAGATGAGACAGAAAACTGGTATCAGGAGGGAATAGCATGGTCGATTATTCGGAAGGATCGGGAAAACTGTATCACATTCAGGTCGCGCCGGGTGAGGTCGGAAGATATGTCATTCTTCCGGGAGACCCGAAGCGCTGCAAGAAGATTGCGGAGTACTTTGACAACCCTGTTCTGGTTGCGGACAACCGCGAATATGTCACTTACACGGGAGAACTGGACGGCGTGAAGGTTTCTGTTACATCGACCGGTATCGGCGGGCCTTCTGCGGCCATCGCGATGGAAGAACTGAAGCGCTGCGGCGCGGATACATTTCTGAGAGTGGGAACCTGCGGCGGCATGCAGCTTGATGTGTGCGGCGGCGATCTGGTGATTGCGACCGGCGCGATCCGCGCGGAGGGGACCAGCAAGGAATACGCTCCAATCGAGTATCCGGCGGTTGCGGACTATGAGATTGTCACTGCCATGAAACAGGCAGCTGAGGCACTCGGGTGCAGGTCGCATCTGGGCGTCGTCCAGTGCAAGGATTCCTTCTACGGACAACACGAGCCGGAGGTGAAGCCGGTCGGATACGATCTGCTCAACAAGTGGGACGCCTGGGTGAAGTGCGGCTGCATGGCCTCCGAGATGGAGTCCGCGGCGCTGTTCATCGTCGCTTCCTGCCTGAAGGTACGCTGCGGCACGGTTCTTCTGACGATCGCAAACCAGGAACGGGCGAAGGCCGGACTGGAGAATGAGCAGGTTCACGATACTTCCATGGCGATCAGGACGGCTGTGGAGGCGATCCGGCTTCTGATCAGGAAAGACGGAACCCATTGATCAGACAGGAACTGCAGCATGACAGAAAGTGAGAAAAGATGGATAACAATGACAGGAACATGGTACCTGACAATGCCATGATTGAAAGGCTGTGCTCTCTGGCAGCAGACATGCGTGCGAGGAGTTATGTCCCGTATTCGAAGTTCCATGTAGGGGCGGCGCTTCTGACAAAGGACGGGCGGATCTTTACCGGGTGCAACGTCGAGAATGCGTCTTTTCCGATGGGCACCTGCGCGGAGCGGACTGCTTTTGTCAAGGCTGTCAGCGAGGGGGCGCGGGAATTCACTGCGATCGCGATCTGCGGCGGCCCGGAGAACGGTGAGCTGCAGTACTGTCCGCCCTGCGGAATGTGCCGTCAGATCATGGCAGAGTTCTGTACGGGAGACTTTCTGATCTATCTGGCAAAGTCGCCGGCGGACTATGAAGTCTATACGCTGGATGAACTGCTGCCAAACCGGTTTACGGGCTCGAATCTGCGTGCCTGAACGAAAGCGGCAGAGAATGTGGAGGATATGACATGGAAAACATATCGAAGATGATCGATCATACACTTTTAAAAGCATCCGCCACACAGGCAGACATCAAGAAAATCTGCTCCGAGGCGAAGCAATATGGATTTGCGTCGGTATGCGTAAACAGCTGCTACGCGAAGCTTGTCACCAGCCAGCTGAAGGGAACGGACGTCAAGACCTGCTGTGTTGTCGGGTTCCCGCTGGGCGCGATGTCCACTGCAGCCAAAGCCCAGGAGGCACGCTGCGCGGTCGCGGACGGCGCGTCCGAGATCGACATGGTCATCAATGTGGGCGCCCTGAAGGAGGGCAACGACTTTTACGTGGAGGAGGACATCAGCGCGGTCGTAGAGGCTGCGAAGCCGGCGATCGTGAAGGTGATCATCGAGACCTGCCTGCTCACGGACGAAGAGAAGGTGAAAGCCTGCGAGCTGAGTGAGAATGCGGGGGCTGCATTCGTGAAGACCTCTACCGGTTTTTCAACGGGCGGCGCCAATGTGCACGATGTCGCGCTGATGAAGAAGACGGTGGGAAACCGGCTTCAGGTAAAGGCATCAGGAGGAATTCACACGCCGCAGCAGGCGCAGGAGCTGATCGCGGCAGGCGCGGACCGGATCGGCGCAAGCAACGGCATCGCACTGCTTGGTTAGTATCAGGCAGCAGTATCGCCCCGTCCGGTCGGGCGGCAGGAAAACACAGAGGAATCAGAGGATGCATAAGATTAAAGTATGGTCACACCGGGGCGCTTCCGGGTATGCCCCGGAAAACACCATGGAAGCCTATATCCTCGCGCATCAGTACGGGGCGGATGGCATAGAGCTTGACGTACAGCTGTCCAGGGACGGCGTCATCGTGGTCATTCATGACGAGAAGGTTGACCGGACGTCCAACGGAAAGGGACTGGTCAGGGAATACACGCTGAAACAGCTGCGCGGCTTCAACTACAACAGGACAAAGCCGGAGCATTTTCAGGCAGGAATCCCGACCCTGGAAGAGGTGCTGCTCTATATTCGCGACAAGACGAATATGACAGTCAATATCGAGCTGAAAACCGGTGTATACTTTTATCCGGGGCTGGAGGAGAAGACCGTGGAGCTTGTCCGCGCGCTGGGGATGGGAGAGAGAGTCATCTATTCTTCCTTCAATCATTATTCGATTCAGCGTGTCAGGCAGTTTGACCCGCAGGCGGAAGTCGGGCTGCTGTATTCGGAAGGATTCATCGATGTCCCCGGATATGCGGCAAGGCTCGGGGTAAACGCGCTGCATCCTTCGTGGCGCTGTCTCCAGTATCCGGACTATATGGAGGATTGCCGGAGGCATCAGCTGGACGTCAATGTCTGGACGATCAACAATGAAGACCTGATGCGGCAGATGTGCAAGGCAGGCGTGCATGCGATTATCACGAACTATCCCGACAAGGCAGTTCGCGTGCGGGACGAATTCGAGAGAACCTTTGCACAGGTGTGAGCAGGCGGGGGGCCTGGAGAAAATGTGAGCAGGCCAGAGCCTGCCGGAGGAAGGAATCAGGGGAACAATCAGGGGAGAAACCAGATGAACTTACAGCATCATAACAGTGCCTCCCGCCCGGGAGGGCTGCGTCTGGGCACATGCAGAAGCGCCATGGCTGCGGCAGTCCTGGCCGGGAGTATTCTGGCAGGGCTGGCCTTTCCTGCCGGCGCAGTCACACTGGACTGGGATGACCTGACCGACGCGCAGCAGGAGCAGGCTTATCTTCAGCTGGAATCGGAGAACCAGGCGCTCAGAGAGCAGCTGGCACAGCTGCAGGGCGGCGGAGCCGTCCAGGCGGACGGCAGCCAAAGCGGTGAGACGACCGGGACAGATTCAGGCGGCGGGGCTGCTGCGGATCAGGGTACTTCGCAGGACGCGTCCGATGCGGCGGCGCAGGCACAGTCTGCGCAGATCAAAAGCAAGGAAACCTTCCTCGCAGACCTGGCCGCATCATTCAACGCCAGGCAGGAGAAGGCCCGGACATACACGAATGAGGAAGTCAGTGCCATGAGCGAGGCGGATATGTGGGACTTCCGGTTCGCCTGCGCTGATCAGGAGCGCGCATTTTATGATGCTTACCACGCAGCTCAGTTTGATGACCTGAATATCCTGTATCTGTGCTCCGAGTACTGCCTGGGTCTCGAGAAACAGTATCAGGCACAGGAGATCTGGAATTCACAGGCGGACTCTGACGAGGCAAACCGCCTCTACACGGCAGGCTACTACAATCGTGCGTACGCGCTGGTGGAACTGTGCGAATTCTACGGACTGGATCTGGCAAGTGAGTACCAGAACCTGAAGAACGCTGTTTCTCAGATGGACGCGATGAGCAGTGAAGAGACCAGAAACGCATCGGTTGATCCGAAGAAGGTAAAGCAGGTGCAGGAGCTGCTGAACAGTCTCGGATTTCTGTGCGGGACACCCGACGGCATCGCAGGACGGCAGACGGCGAGCTGCATCGAGCGGTTCCAGATGATGTACGGGTATGAGCCGGCGGACGGGATCATAGACGATGAACTGATGACACAGCTTTCTGATCAGCTGTCGCGCAGACAGGGCTGATGAGGCGCAATGCCAGACAGAAAAAACACAGACACAAGGACAGAACAGAAGATGAAGATACTTGCGGTAGTCATATTTGTAGCGATGTACGTGCTGATGACAGTGTTTCTGTCTAAGCGCATCTATATTGTATTCGCGGCAGCGGCTCTTTTCCTGGTGACAGGGATCCTTCCGCTGTCTTCCGTCGTCGGGGCAATCAACTGGAATGTCCTGATGATGATTGCAGGAACGATGATCCTGGTGCATTTCTTTATTGAATCAAAAATGCCCAACCTGATCGCGGATGTACTGATGGATAAAGCGAGCACGGTCATGTGGCTCATCATTCTGATGTCCCTGTTCTCCGGGTTTATTTCCGCGTTCATGGACAATGT
>CAMIVF010000084.1 GCA_946401715.1 uncultured Clostridia bacterium
CAAAGTCTTGCCTCAGATACGCCATTATTGACAGTAAAATTATACAACTTGTATATGTGATGTCAAGATTTGTTGTCTGTTTTCACTAAGCACGATACGGCCGGCACTTCCGTTCCGGGGCCAGCCACGCCCCTGTTCTGGTATTTGTCCACCTGTCCTTTACCACGCACGGCCGGCCCGCCGTAAACACATAATCGAACCCCGTGCACATCCGGTCCGGGTGTGAGAAGCTGGCGTGTGACTGTATCTTTTCCAGGGAAAAGACACATAAATCCGCAGGCATGCCGGGGCGGAGCACCCCTGCGTTCAGGCCGTATACGGAAGCCGGAAGCGAAGTCATTTTCCGCACGGCCTCCTCCATCGAAAACACCGCCCACTCCCTCACGTACCGGATCAGGAATCTGGGAAACGAATCATAGACTCTGGGATGGCAGTGCCCGCCCTCCGGATAGATGGCGTCCGAGATCAGGCTGCAGGACTCATCTTTCAGATAATCCAGCAAATCCTCCTCGCAGCCATATGTATCCAGCATGGCACACTCGCACGCTTCCTCCAGCAGGATGTCATAGAGGGTATCATACGGATCCTTTCCGGCGTCCCGTGCTATGTCCGCGATGCTTCTTCCTTCCATCGGCGCAAACTTCTCTGAGGTCATCGCGATGGGAACAATGTTCTCAAACCCGGCCAGCTCGACGATATTTTCAAACGTTGAAGAGGGTTTTTTCAGAACCTGCGTGATCCGGCCGCGAATCCGGTCATCCGCAAGGTCCTCAAGGAGCGCGTGCGTACCCTCTTTCTGAAACTGCGGAGGGATCAGATGAACCAGCTGTGTCGAACCGGTCACATAAGGATAGGTATCCATGGTGACGTCCAGGCCTTCCTCTCTGGCCTTCCGGATCAGCTCCAGTTCTTTCCGGCAGGTCACTCTCCAGTTCCGCTTCCCGATGCATTTCATATGGCTCAGGTGAAGCGGCGCTTCCAGCGCCCGCGCGACCCGGATCATCTCACTGACAGCTTCTGCAGCCCCGTCCCCTTCTGTGCGGATATGGACTGTAACCGGAATCCTTTTTCCCTTCAGCGGCGAGAGCACCCGTACAAGCCCTGCCTCATCATAAGAAAACTCCGGATCATATCCCATCCCCAGGCTGACACCCAGAGCGCCCGCTTCCAGCGATTCCTGAATCCGCTGCCGGATCTGTTCCTCCTGCACTCCGGACAGAGATTCCCCCGCATACCCTGCCACTGATGCACGGATGGTCCCGCCGCCTGCGAGCATGCCCGTGTGCACACTGCGCTTCGCCAGGCGCAGGCAGGACAGATACTGCTCCATGGAAGATGCAGGATCTGTCCGAAGCAACTCCGGCTCCCTTCCGGACCGGCTTTCACACACCGTTCCGGATCCCGCCGCTCCGGATTCCGGCATTCTTTCTCCGGCCTGTCCTTCGGCCGGCCACGGTTTCCTCCCGATAAAGCTCCTCAGGAAATGCTCTGTCTCCCTCTCATACGCTCCGGCCTGCGGTGCCGCGGACAGTCCGCAGTTTCCGTTGACCACGGCAGTGATTCCCTGCCGGTTCAGAAGCTCATCGTCTGCGCAGGTGAGCGCTTTCCAGTCTCCGTGCCGGTGAATATCAATGAACCCTGGCGTGATATAAGCGCCGCCGGCGTCGATGACGACGGTATCCTCTTCCTGAACAGCGGCCGTATCCTTTTCCTGATTCTGAGAATGCGGAATACGGGCCTGTCCTGCTTTTTCCGTCTTCCCTGAAAGCGTATGCTGCGCCTGCTTTTGCCCGTCCGGGAGTACAGCCGCAATCTGTTTCCCGTCAATCAGCACAGAGCCCGGAAAACACTTCGCCCCGGTCCCGTCCACAATCATTCCGTTTTGAATCAGATATCGCATCTCGCCCTTCTTTCTGTTATCATAAAACCATGAAAACAACTGGTATTATTGCAGAATACAATCCCTTTCACAACGGGCATCTGTACCAGATGCAGGAAGCGCGCCGGCTGTCCGGCGCGGATTATATCATCGTTGTCATGAGCCCGGATTTCGTGCAGCGGGGCGCCCCTGCGCTTACAGACAAATGGATCCGCGCGCGCATGGCGCTTCAGGCCGGAGCGGATCTCGTGCTGGAGCTTCCCGTCCGTGCAGCGACAGGCAGCGCGGAATACTTTGCCGCAGGAGGCGTGTCCCTGCTCTCTTCCCTGCACGTGGTCGATGCGCTTTCCTTCGGCTGTGAGACCAGGGACATCATGCCTCTGACCGATTACGCTCATTTTCTTACCTGTGAAGAGCCGGAAGAATACCGGCAGTTTTTGCAGCGCGCGCTGAAGGAAGGAAAAAGCTTTGCGCAGGCCAGATGCGCCGCTTATCTGGAATATCGCAGAACACATACAGATTCTGACGGCGGCATTGCCAGTGAATCCGTCCCGGACGGCAGTCCGGGCATTCTCCCTGCTTCCGGCAAAAGCACTCCTTTCCGCGGCGAAGCAGCACTTGCGGATATCCTGCGCTCTCCGAACAATATCCTCGCGGTCGAATACCTGAAAGCAATGATTCAAACCGGCAGTCAGATGCAGCCGGTTCCTGTCCTGCGCGCCGGCGCCGGCTACCATGACGCCGCATTCGGCACGTCAGAAAACGGCTTCGCCTCTGCAACCGGCATCCGCTCTGCCCTGTCCGAAGGCATCGACATCAGAGATCAGGTTCCGGCCGGAGCGTATGAACTCCTGTCCCGGGAACTTTCCGCAAACCGGTATCTCACTTCCTCTGATCTGGATCTGCCGCTTCACCTGAAGCTGATCGAATCCCGACAGTCGCTTTCCGCATATACCGATGTCAGTGAAGATCTCGCCAACCGGATCGATCATCTCCTGGGACAGTATACCGGATTTGAGCAGTTCGCTGACCTTCTGAAAACAAAGCAGATTGCCCGCACCAGAGTGACCCGCGCGCTGCTCCACATCCTGCTTGGCCTGAAAAAAGAAGCAGGCGCGTCGGAGGGCAAAGATGCCGGGCCCGGCTATGCACGCGTCCTCGGTTTCCGCCACAGCGCGCAGCCGCTTCTTGCAAGAATCAAAGAACGATCTGCTCTTGCGCTCATCACAAAGCTGCCGCCACAGTCTCAGATGCCCACGCAGCTGCAGGAGGATCTGAATGCCTCGCAGCTGTGGGAGCTTCTGGTCAGTCACAAGACAGGCGTCCCGGTTCAAAACGAGCGTCAGAGGCAGATCCTGCGCATTTCGTCCAGCAGCCTGTACCACCTCTGAACGGTATTCTCCAGGAAAAAGTAGTGGTAAAAATAAAAGCCCAGCAGCACCGCCAGCCCCAGCATGACCAAGGCCGGACAGATGCCCAGTTCCTCATGCAGAAGCACAAGGTCTGTGACAAACAGCTCCACAAAAACCACCATCACCGTCACGATCAGATGCACGAGCCGCTCATGCTGGAGAATGCGGATCTTCTCTGTGTGAAGCCTGATCAGCTCCGGTGTCACCTTCTTCTCATCGACAGCTGCGGTGACCATCCTTTCATGATCCCGGCAGTACTGTTTCACATCAATCCCAAACGTGTCCTTTTTCATCGCTCCCTGCCGCTTTCTTACAGATCAGTCGTGGTGTCCCCGCCTTTAAGGCGGCGGGTAACAGGATTCACTCAGATTCTACAACAAAAGCGTGCCGCCGTCCAAGCGGACGGCAGCACTGCAAGTGATCGCTCAGTTTTCTGAGCACAGGTATACGCTCTTTGGCTTGTCATAGGTGTAGAACATGGATTCCACCTCCAGATTCTCCGTAATCTTCACCTGCGCTTCCGGCGTCAGTGCCAGTGTCTGGTGCCAGATTCCCTTCTTCAGTACCACCGGCTTGTCCAGGATAAACGCATGACAGTCTTCCGGTGTCTCATGCTCTGCGACGAGCAAAACCGTAATCCCGTGGAGAGGTTCAAAGGATTCCTTTGAGGTCGGATGGCATTCGATCTTCCGGATCTCCTTGTTGGAGTAGCGGAAGACCGCAACCCTCCAGGGATTCTCCGGCTCTGTATCCACGATGTAGAAGTTGTCTGTATCACAGGGAAGAAATTCCAGTACCGTCCCAAATGGTTTAAAAGCAGATACGCTTACACTTTCCAAAGGTGTTCTCATCTTCTCTTTTCCTCCGTCCTGTCGCCCGCGTTCCTCTCCGGCAAAGGGAGCCCCGTCTCTTTATGCGGCATGCCGCTGCCGGTTTCAGATCAGCTCTTCCTCCAGCATTCTTCTGTACAGAATCGCGTTCTGGTGATCATACTCATACTCCAGCGCCTTGTCGAAGCACTTCTTCGCACCGTCTGCGTCCGCAGTGCCGATTTTCGAAAGCCCCATCAGGTACCAGCAGTGTGCCGTGTTCTTCCTGGTCAGGTCCGTGTCGAAGATCAGGAAGTCCGGCATGGAGACCGCAAAGTAATCGTACTCCATCACATCTGACACGTGCCTCTCGCCGTAGTCCATCAGCTTGTTGAAACACATGAAGGCTTCTTTCGTTTTTCCGAGCCTCTGTTTCGCAAGCCCTTTGAACAGGATCATATCCGCAGGCTGGTCGTAGTAGTACATTGCACCGGCCGGTTCATCCTCGCCAAGCTCCGCCTTCTGATAAGCCGCCTTTGCTTCCTCTTCCTGTCCGAGTGCTTCCAGCGCTCTTCCGAGCCAGTACCAGATGTGATTGTCCTTGGTGCCTTCCAGCCTTCCCTCTCCCAGGTTTTCCGGATACAGAAGCGCCTTCTCCAGTTTCTCCTTCGCAGCCGCCGCATCCCCTTTCTTGAGCAGGCGCACGGCCATCTGTACCAGGCTGGTCTTGTACTGCATCGGAACCTTGCCTTCCCCGCCTTCCCACGGACGGAAGCTGTGGTTCATGATGTCATCGTAGACCTTCTCATACTGTCCCATCGTGTTGCGAAGCGTCAGCTCTTCCACCATCAGGTCATCCCTCCTGCGCGAAAGGGAAGGATGACTGTCAAACCCTTTCAGCCTCTCTTCGATCGGCACACTGACCTTCTTGTAGAGCTGGTCCAGTTCCAGGAAGACTCTCGCATCTTCCTCGTCCAGTGAAAATGCGCGCTCCATCTCTTTCACGGCATCTTCTGCGCGGTTCATCTTGTTGTAGTATACCAGCGCAAGATTGCGGTGCACCGTCGGGAAGCTGTCGTCTTCACGGGCGGAACGCTCCCAGAGCTTCATCGCCTTCTCATACTGCAGCTTGTCATAGTACAGGCAGCCCAGGTAGTAAGCAGCCTTCGAAGCACAGCTTCCATTGCTCTCCAGCACACGGACCGCGTCCTCCAGCACCAGGATATCTTCGAGCTTGTTCGGGAAGCACCAGGACGAGTCATCTGACTCTGCTTTCTGATAAGCGGCAAGAGAGGCTTTGCAGCTTCCGGCTGCATCTGCGCTTTCATCGCACGCTTCGGCTCCTGCCTTGCCCAGCGCATAGCCACGGTAATAATCCACCAGCGGGTGCTCCCCCGGTACAAGATCCAGCATCTGCACCGCTTCCTCATACAGACCCGCCTCAAGGAAATCACGCGCCGCCGCCAGGTAGTTCCCGCAGAATCCTCTCATCAGGGACTGCATCTTTTCAAGCGCATCGCTCTCTTTCGTGATCAGGTATGCCGTGAACCGGGACACGTAATCGAAAGGATCGACCTCCAGGCTGGCTTCGACCATCTCCAACGCCTTCTTCTCCAGGCCCAGCTTTCTGAGCGCGGAAGCCTTCAGCCCTCTGGCCTTGATGTTATGTGCGTTCTTGACCAGACTCTTTTCGGCAAAGTCAAGCGCGGCCGCATAGTTCTTTCTGCGCATGGCAATCGCTGCAAGATAGTAGAATCCCATCTCCTGCATTTCATTGCTCCAGCAGGACTTATAGAACCGGTCGTACGCCTCATCGTCCCTTCCCAGATACATCAGGCACACGCCAAGGTTGTACATCGCCTCGCTGTTGTACGGGTTCGGCGTCATCATCGTTGCACGCTTGATGGACGCTTCAAAGTACGGTACGGCAGCCTCGAAGTTCCCGCGGCGCATCAGGAGCAGCCCATACGCGTTATTGACGCGCATGTCGCCGGGATCACGCTTCAAAGCTTCCAGATAATACGGATCCGGCAGGAAGGTTGCATGACGGTACTGTTCGATATGCTCCGCTGTCAGAAGCAGTTCCTCATTCGTCATGATCTCTTCCGGCTTCTTCGCCTTTGCTGCAGGCTTTGCCATCTCAGGGATGCCCTGTTCGATGGGCTGGTACTCCACGAGCACCTTCCCTTCCGAACGGACGACGACGCGAAGATCCGTTTCCTTCTGTACATCAACTGCAAAGCTTCCTTCATACGTCTTCTCAGGAGAAAGCGCAGCGCTTTCCTCCGCTGCGAGGACGCCCTTGACATAAAGCCCGATCCTGCAGTCAGGACGCGGTGCCGTCACGTAGACGATGACATGCGCGCTCCGGCCATGGCCATCCGGACCGGGAACCAGCTCCAGATTCACAGCCGCGTCGATGGTCGCATTTTTCACCTGTCCCACTTTCTTGTAGGGCATGAAATACTGCGTGAAGGTCTTTTCTTCGAACGGTTTGAGCCAGGAAAAGTCCGGCTGGTTGTCTGTAAAGACACCGCACATCAGCTCGATATACGGACCATCCTCATCCGTCAGGTTCCTGTCCCATGCTTTACCGAAATCACCGCAGCCCCAGGTCCACTGCTTCTTGCCCGGCGACACATGGTGATCCGCAACATGAAGCAGCCCGGCCTCTACGCCATAGTCATATCCGCCGACGAAGTCATAGGACGACTTCTCCGCCATGTAGCTGGTCGGCACAGGAATATTCTTATACCGGGAAATGTCCACGCCCTCGCTGTAGTCATGCTTGTAATACACACCGCGCGCGATCGGGAATCTGGAAACATCCCTCTTCCCGTGGTCCATCACAAAGTGCACGTCCGTCGGGAAGATTGACTGTGTATTGTCATTGACCGGCACTGCCGGATTCGCCCACCAGAGAAATGTCTGCGGAAGGCTGGTCCTGTTGTAGAGCTGCCCCCTGATCTCGATGTATGCTTTGTCCGGATAGAGCGTAAAGGAAGTGATTCCTTTCGTTCCGTACATCTGATCAATATCGTTGCACGAGAGCGTCATGCTGCCGTCTTCGTGCTTTGAAATCACATGATCCACCGGCATATAGGTCGTCGGGCGGTGGTGCTGCGGCCAGTTGAACTCGATGCCGCCGGAGATCCACGGGCCCGCAAGACCGACAAGCGCCGGCTTGATCACCTGATTATAGTAAACAAAGTCATAATTGTTCGTCTTGTCCAGCGCGCGCTGGATCCGGCCGCCAAGCTCCGGGAGGATCATGACCTTCAGATAGTCATTTTCCAGCCAGACCGCGTGCCAGACTTTATCCGTCCTGGTGAAGCTGATCTCCTCCGTTGTCGGATAAGGATACAGTTTTCCGCTCGAGCCCTGATATACACGTTTTTCCAGAAACATCGGATTCTTATCAGGTTTTCCCGTCTCATAGGTCGGGATGACAACTTCCTCTTCCCAGATTCTCACTTCACTCATAGTATTCTCCATCATCAGGCAAATGACATCTGCCTTTCTACCCTGTATAATCAGAGTGTTTCCATCTTGGGTTTTTGCATTCTTTTCCGGGAGGACAACCATGCACTCTTCAGAAAAGCACGTTACAACCGATTCCGATTACTACATCTACGAGCCGAGTACCCTCGCCCGGGATGTTTACCTGTACCCGCTTTCCACGGGACATTTCCGCTATACCGGCGGTTACCGGAACCAAAGACGAAGCTTCGATTCCTTCGAACTGTTCTACGTGGAGGAGGGATCCGTAGAGCTGAAGAACCGCTCCCGTACATGCACCGCCTCGGCAGGACAATTTGTTCTGCTGGACTGTTACAGTCCGCACAGTTATTACAGCAAGGACGGCTGGGCATGCTACTGGCTGCACTTCGACGGCCAGGTGGCCCAGGCCTTTTACCGCCGGATCATCGAAGCCTGGGACAGCTTCCTGTTCGACCTGGACCAGTTCTCACCGGCTTACCAGCATCTGATGAATATCTACGAACTGTTCCAGAAAACCCGCCCCGTCGACGAGGCCGGCATCTCTTCCAGCATTACGTCGATCCTGAACTCGATCCTGTCGAGCGCTCCCAGAATCCGGGAGGGGGTTCCGGTCAGGGAAGCCATCGCGTCTGCAGTAGCCTACATCAGTGAACGTTTCCGCTATCCCATGTCCCTGGAGGACCTTGCCGCTCACGCTGCCATCAGCCCTTATTACTTCACGCGGGTCTTCCGTCAGGAGACCGGCGTCACGCCGCATCAGTATCTGATCAACACGCGTCTTGCCAACGCGAAATTCCTGCTCAGGACGACGGAGGACTCCATCAAGGATATCGCCATCAACACCGGCTGGGGCTCCGAAAGCACCTTCTGCACCGCTTTCCGGAAAGCTGTCGGGGTGACGCCCTCCGCCTACCGGAAGAGAAAGCTCTATGACAAAGAGTCCTGAATTTTCAAATCTGCCGCCTGCAGATTTGCCGCCCGGCCCCGTGCCTGCGGCACGCATTCAGCACCCGCCTGGACAGAACGAGACTGCCGCCAAGAGAAACCTCCTGCGGCAGTCTCTTTTTCACATAGCCTTATTCTTTTTTAAGGTCATGATGATTGTTTGGGTCTGAGATTACTCGGCATCCTTGCCCATGACATCCTTGTAGGTCTCCGGAGTGACAACCGTTGCCGGAACCGCAGTCTCCATGTCAGGCTCTTCGCCGGCCAGGATCTGCTCAAGAACCATGACAGAGCCTTCGCCAACCTGGAGGGAGGAGAAGTAGGCAGCTGCCTTCATGCAGGTGCCCTCTGCGCCCTTGTTGTTCCACTCATCCTTCGCCATGTATCCGCCAAGGCCGACGACGCATGCATTTCCATCCAGACCTGCGCTCTCAAGAGCACGGCATGCACCGATCGTTCCTTCTTCGTTCGCGCCGGTTACCAGCCATGTGGTGATCTGCGGATTCGCGGTGATGACAGCTGCTGCTGCAGTGTTGCCCTTGTCGGTGGTTCCGTCATAGTCAGCCTTGAAGATTCTGTCTTCCGGGAAATCCGGGCACAGCTCGGTCCACTTGTCCAGTTCGCCCTCAGCACGCGGTACGCAGCTGGAAACAGTGTCCATGGTCATGATCAGAAG
>CAMIVF010000085.1 GCA_946401715.1 uncultured Clostridia bacterium
ACCCACTGGTGATGAATACCTTTGATGAAGCTGTTCGTCTGGAGCCGGATGCGCACCCTCTGTTCCATTCAGACCGTGGATTTCAATACACCAGTAAGCAGTTCAGCACAAGACTGAAGGAACACCATATGAAGCAGAGCATGTCCAGGGTAGCCCATTGTATCGACAACGGGCCGATGGAAGGTTTCTGGGGCATTTTGAAACGTGAGAGGTATTATGGAAGACGTTTTACGTCACGGGAAACACTTGTCGAAATGATTACGAAATATATCCACTACTACAATAGTGAACGGATCCAGAGAAAGCTTCATCGGATGACCCCGATGGAATATCATGCAGCATTTGCAGTAGCAGCATAAAGAATACCGCCAGCTGATTCATTCCTCAACTGACGGTATCCAATCACTTATTATTTTTCACTGTCCCCTTGACGGGTAGCACACCAAACCGCTGAGGTGTTATTTTTTCTGCGGTCTGTCCTGCGGCCTGCCATCCATAGTGCGGATCATCAGAATGCTCATCGCAAGTCCCGTCGCAATCGCGATGTAAAAGCAGAAAGCGCTTGCGCGCCTGGCCCCTTCTCCGTCTCCTTTCCCGAGCATTCTTGAGATCAGGGAGCTTCCGCCCTGCCCGTAGATGTTGCCGAACGCCATCAGGGTTGTAAAAACCGGCGCGCAGAGGGAGACGCCGGCGACAAGCTCTGTGTTGCCTGTCTGTGCGATAAACCAGGTATCCGCGAGGTTATAAAGAAGCGTGACGATCATTCCGGACGCCACCGGCAGTGCCAGCTTCAGATAAGCTCTGTTCAGATGATTCAGGTCAAACACATTCTGCTCAGCCATTTTTCCGTTCCTTCTCATGAGGCGGCTTTCTGACGGAAACCGCGTGAACCTCCGACGGATTCCGCAGTGCCGGTGCAGTCCGGAATCTGTCCCGTTTATGATAGCCTGTTTCCTGTGTACTGTCCAACCGCACCCTTTTTCCGGCTGCAGGGCGCAATCAGTGGACATTGTTGCAGTTTTTTCGATCAAAACACGCTATACGAATGCCGAAAAATAGAGTACATTAACAAAGGGAACCCAAAGGCGCTGCGCGCCTTGTTATATGCGGATAAAGAGATCGGAGGCCGGCCTATGAAGCTGAAAGAATGGAAAGAGCGTGTGAAAACTGCTGAATTTGAAAAGAAGATCCGCCCGTTGTACGCGGAGAAGGCGCACATGAATGCTGCCCGTTACGGCGCGCTTCTGGATCTCTACGAGAAGACATTTTCTTCCAACGATGAGATCACACTGTTTTCCGCGCCCGGATGAACGGAGATCGGCGGAAACCATACGGACCACGAAAGAGGCTGCGTTCTTGCGGCATCGGTTGACCTGGATACCATCGCTGCCGTTTCGCCTGTGAAGGAGCATACGATCAGCATTCTGTCCGAGGGATATCCCATGTGCACGATCGACCTGGATGATATGGCGGTGCGTGAGGAGGAGATCAACACCACGGCGTCGCTGATCCGCGGCGTCGCGGCAAGGTTTGTGTCGATGGGCTGCAAGGTCGGCGGCTTCAGGGCGGTGGCGTCCTCCACGGTCCTGCCGGGTTCCGGACTGAGCTCTTCCGCAGCCTTCGAAGTGCTCATCGGAAACATCATCAATCATCTGTTCTTTGAGGACAAGGCAGATGCCGTGAAGATCGCGCAGATCGGGCAGTATGCCGAGAACTATTACTTCGGCAAGCCTTCCGGCCTGATGGATCAGATGGCTTCGTCCGTCGGCAATCTGATCACGATCGATTTTGAAGATCAGGAGAAGCCGGTCGTGAAGAAGCTGAAGGTGGACTTTGAGAAGACCGGGCTGAAGCTGTGCATCATCAACTGCTGGGCGAGCCACGCCGACCTGACCGATGAGTATGCCGCTGTTCCTGTGGAGGAGCAGAAGGTGGCCGGTTTCTTCGGAAAAAAGGTTCTGCGCGAGGTGCCGAAAGAGATGTTCATGGAGGCAATCCCGCAGCTGCGTAAGGAATTCGGAGACAGGGCAGTTCTGCGGAGCATACATTTTTACGGGGACAATGACCGTGTGCCGATGCAGGTGGAGGCGCTGGAGAATGGTGAGATCGATCACTTCCTGTCGCTGGTAAAGGAATCGGGAAGATCCTCCTGGATGTACCTGCAGAACATTGTTCCGCTTGGTGCCAATGAGCATCAGGAGATGGCGGTCGCCCTGGCGCTGTGTGACGTGCTCCTGAAAGACAAGGGGGCTTTCCGCGTGCACGGCGGCGGCTTTGCCGGGACATGCCAGGCCTTTGTGCCGGAAGAGATGATTGATGCGTTCACCCAGCGCATGGACCAGCTGCTGGGAGCGGGAAGCTGCCATGTACTGAACATCCGGCCGGTTGGCGGGACGGTAGTCGGCTGAGCGGAACATTCTGTAATCGATAAATGACGATTTAGCATGATACAGCACAATGGCATCAGGACAGCGTCAGCTTCGCTGGCAGCTTATGCCGGATCTTAGGAGGAAGAATATGAGAATTCTTGTAACGGGCGGCGCCGGCTTTATCGGCAGTCATACATGTGTAGAGCTTCTGAACGCGGGATATGAAGTGACGGTCATCGATAACCTCTATAATTCCAGCGAGAAGGCAATTGAAAGAGTACAGGAAATCACCGGGAAGACGCTGGAGTTTGTGGAAGGCGATATTCTGGACAAGGCGTGCCTGGACAAGATCTTCAGCGCACATCAGATTGACGCGGTCATTCATTTTGCAGGCCTGAAGGCGGTCGGCGAGTCCGTGCAGAAGCCGGTGGAGTATTATTCCAACAATATTACGGGAACGCTGACATTGGTCAAGAGCATGCGGGAGCATAACTGCAAGAACATCATTTTCAGTTCCAGCGCGACGGTCTATGGGGATCCGGCTTTTGTGCCGATCACGGAAGAGTGCCCGAAGGGAACCTGCACGAATCCTTATGGCTGGACGAAGTGGATGCTGGAGCAGATCCTGACTGACGTGCATACGTCTGATCCGGAGTGGAATGTCATCCTGCTTCGTTACTTCAATCCGATCGGCGCCCATCCCTCAGGGATGATCGGCGAGGATCCGAAGGGAATTCCGAACAACCTGGTTCCCTATATTGCACAGGTCGCGATCGGCAAGCTGGAGAAGCTGAACGTCTTCGGCGATGATTACGATACACCGGACGGAACCGGCGTAAGGGATTACATCCATGTGGTGGATCTTGCAAGAGGCCATGTAAATGCGATCGCGAAGCTGGCTGACAAGGAAGGCGTATCGGTCTACAATCTCGGCACAGGACATGGTTACTCGGTCCTCCAGGTTGTCGAGGCATTCGGCAAGGCCTGCGGCAAGCCGGTTCCGTATGAGGTGAAGCCGCGCCGCGCCGGCGATATTGCCACCTGCTACTGTGATCCGGGGAAGGCGGCGAAGGAGCTGAACTGGACGGCGCAGTATGGGATCGAGGAAATGTGCAGGGATTCCTGGAACTGGCAGAGTAAGAATCCGAACGGATACAGAGACTGAAAAAAGACAGTTGCGGTTCATGGCCTCGCCTGAGCACTGCCGGGAGGCTGCACTTCTTCGTTTCGCCCCCCAAAAGGCTGCACTTCTTCGTTTCGCCCCCCAAAAGGCTGCACTCAGAAGTGCAGCCTCCCGGCGGCGCCCGGACGGGGAAGGCATGGAATTGCAGCTGTGAATCGCAGCCGGAGGAGACAGCAGATGAAGTGGACGAAATTTCGCCTGAAGACAACAACCGAGGCAGAGGATATCGTGATCTGCGCGCTGGCCGACGCGGGGGTGGAAGGCGCACAGATCGAGGACAATGTTCCCCTGAGCGGGGAAGACCTTCAGCAGATGTTTGTGGATATCCCGCCTGTCGCCGGGCCGGATGACGGGACTGCGTACCTGACCTTTTATCTGGACGAGGATGCTGACGCGGATGCCGTCCTGAAGCGCGTGGAGGAAGAACTCGCTTCCCTGCGGCAGTTTTCCGAGATCGGACCGTGCACGATCGAGCGGTCCGAGACCGAGGACAAGGACTGGATCAATAACTGGAAGCAGTACTTTCACCAGTTTGCGGTGGACGACTTCCTGATCGTTCCTTCCTGGGAGGAGGTCCTGCCGGAGAACGAAGGCAAGCGGGTTCTGCATATCGATCCGGGTACCGCGTTCGGCACCGGGATGCATGAGACGACGCAGCTGTGCATACGGCAGCTGAAGAAATATGTGACGAAGGGATGCGAGGTCCTTGACGTCGGAACCGGAAGCGGGATTCTGGGGATCGTCGCCCTGATGCTGGGCGCGGGACATGTCTTCGCGACGGACCTGGATCCGTGCGCGGTCACCGCGGTCAGTGAGAATCTGCAGGCCAATGACATTTCCGAAGAGTGCATGGAAGCGGTGATCGGCAACCTGATAGATGACCGCAAGGTGCAGGATCTTGCCGGATATGAAAAATATGATATGATAACGGCGAACATTCTTGCCCCGGTTCTGGTTGCGCTGACACCGCAGATCGTTTCTCACCTGAAGCCGGGCGGGATCTATATTACATCGGGTATTCTCGATGTGAAGGAGAAGGATGTCACTGATGCCTGTGAAAAGGCAGGACTGCCTGTGGTGGAGGTGACGCGGCAGGGCGAATGGGTCAGTGTGACCGCGAGACGCCCGCTGCAGTAATCATATGCACAGATTTTTTGCCAGCCAGTCGAATATTGATCCGGAAAACGGGTTTATCAGGATCATGGGAGATGATGTCAATCACATCTCCCATGCTCTTCGCATGAAGAGGGGAGAGCAGATCCTGCTGTGTACCGGACAGAAGGAGGATCCGATTGAATACCTCTGTGAGATCGATGAAATCCGGTCTGATGAGGTGATTGCAAGGATCCTTGATTTTCAGAAGCATGCGCGGGAGCTTCCGATGGATCTGTATCTGTTTCAGGCGATTCCCAAGGGGGACCGCTTTGAGACCGTGATCGAGAAGGGCGTTGAGCTGGGGGTGCACAGGATCATCCCGGTGATGTCCTCCAGATGCATCGTGAAGCTGGATGAGAAGCGTGCCCTGAAGAAGACCGAAAGATGGAATGCGCTCGCCCTGACTGCAGCGAAGCAGTCGAAGCGGTCCTTCATCCCCGTGGTGGAAAAGCCTGTAAAATGGTCTGAAGCGCTGGAAGAGGCGAAATGCCTGGACCGGATTCTGGTGCCGTATGAAAACGCGGAAGGGATCCGGCATACCAGGGAGGTAATTGCCGGCCTGAAGGGCCCCGGCTCGGCCGGTATCTTTATCGGACCGGAAGGCGGATTCGAGGAGCGGGAGATCAGGGAGCTTCTCGCAGCCGGCGCGGACGTGATCACACTCGGACACCGCATACTTCGGACGGACACGGCAGGCATTGCGGTCCTGTCCATGCTGATGCTTCAGCTGGAGGAAGACTGACCTTATGATGGAAGTATATCTGGATAATGCAGCGACAACACCGGTTTCGGAGAGCGTGGCCCGGATTGTTGTGGACACGATGACAAGAGAATACGGGAATCCTTCCTCGAAGCACCTGAAGGGAGTCGGGGCGGAGATGCTGGTGAGAGAGGCGAGGGAGAAAATTGCCGCCACACTGCACGCATCACCGGAAGAGATCTTCTTTACTTCGGGCGGCACGGAGTCCAACAACTGGGCCCTGATCGGTGCCGCGCAGGCCAACCGGCGCGCGGGGAATCACATCATTACAACGTCTGTGGAGCACGCCGCCGTCCTGCAGCCGCTCCATTATCTGGAGGAGGCAGGATTTTCCGTCACCTATCTGCCGGTGGACGCGCACGGGCGGATCAGTGCCGCGGACCTGAAGGCAGCGCTGCGTGAGGAGACGATTCTGGTCTCCATCATGTATGTGAACAATGAGATCGGGACAGTGGAGCCGGTTGCGGAGGCTGGCGCAGCCATCCGGGAATGGAACCTGCTTCATCACAGGGAAGTCCTGTTCCATGTGGACGCGATCCAGGCGTACGGGAAATTCAGAATCGCGCCTGCGAAACTCGGGATTGACCTGATGTCGGTCAGCGGACATAAGATTCACGGCCCGAAGGGAAGCGGATTTCTCTATATCCGGAAGAAGGCGAAGATACGGCCTTTGATTCTCGGAGGAGGCCAGCAGCAGGGCATGCGTTCCGGGACGGACAATGTGCCCGGGGCAGCAGGACTGGGCGAGGCCGCGAGACAGGCATATGACGGGTTCGATCAGAAGGTGGAAGGCATGAGAGAGTGCCGGCGGCGTCTGATGGAGGGACTCAAAGAGATCGAAGGGACGTACCTGGTGACAGAGGAAGACGAATCGATGAGCGCGCCGCACATAGTCAGCTGTGCATGCCAGGGCGTCCGCTCGGAAGTGCTGCTCCATGCGCTGGAGGAGAAGGGCGTCTATGTATCGTCGGGATCGGCCTGCTCTTCGAACAGGAAAAGTCCGGTCAGTTCTGTGATCCAGGAGATCCATCTCAGAAAGGATCTGCAGGAATCGGTCATACGATTCAGCTTCAGCGGCCGGACCACGACAGAAGAGATCGATTACGCGCTGGCAGCGCTCAGGGAGCTTCTGCCCCTGCTGCGCAGGTACAGCCGCAGATAAGATCGTGTGCCGCAGTGTGAGCACGCTCTGCAGGGTGCTGTCACATACGGAAAGATAAAGGGAGACAATATGGTATTCAGAACATTTCTGCTGAAATACGGAGAGATCGGGATCAAGGGAAAGAACCGCGGACAGTTTGAGGACGCGCTGGTCCTTCAGGTGCGCCATGCGCTGGAGAAGGTGGAGGGCGACTTCGAAGTCAGCAAGGAGCAGGGCAGAATCTATGTCAATGTGCTTGGAGAGGATGACAGCTTCGACGCGGACGAGGTGACAGCGGCGCTGCAGAAGGTGTTTGGACTGGTGGGAATCTGCCAGGTGCTGAAGGCGCCGGTCGCGGATCCGGAGCAGATTGCCGAGGATGCGATCCGTTACATCGCGAAGACCTATGGGCTGACGCCGGTGAGCTCAGAAGAGAGTGCTGACGGGGACGGAGCTGCGCAGCCAGGCGCTGCCGGGGATGCGTCCTTCGGACAGAACGTTCTCACCTTCAAGGTACACACACGGCGCGCGAACAAGCACTATCCGATGAATTCCATGGAAGTGGATGCGCTGGTCGGAGAGCAGCTTCTGGAGGCATATCCAGGCAAGATGAAGGTTGATGTCCATCAGCCCGATATCATGGTGTATATCGAGATCCGCGAGGAAGTATTCATCTATTCAAAGATTGTGCCGGGACCGGGCGGAATGCCTGTCGGGACAAATGGGCGCGCGCAGCTGCTTCTGTCCGGCGGAATCGATTCGCCTGTCGCAGGGTGGATGATCGCCAAGCGCGGTGTCGCGCTGGATGCGACCTATTTTCATGCACCGCCCTATACCTCGGAGAGAGCAAAGCAGAAGGTGGTTGACCTGGCGAAGCTGGTCGCGCAGTACGCGGGACCGATCCGCCTTCACGTGGTGAACTTCACGGATATCCAGCTGGCAATCTATGACAGATGCCCGCACGATGAGCTCACGATCATTATGCGCCGCTACATGATGAAGATCGCAGAGCGGTTTGCCGCAAAGGACGGGTCCATGGGGCTGATTACGGGAGAGTCCATCGGACAGGTGGCGAGTCAGACGATCCAGAGCCTGGTCTGCACGGACGACGCGGCCGGTATGCCGGTCTTCCGCCCGCTGATCGGATTCGACAAGCAGGACATCATAGACCTTTCCCTGAAGATCGGAACTTACGACACCAGCATACAGCCCTTTGAAGACTGCTGTACGATCTTTGTCGCGAAGCATCCGGTGACGAAGCCGCGCCTGGATATCATCAAAAGAAGCGAGGAGAAGCTGAAGGATATCATAGACGCGCTTGTGGAGAAAGCGGTTGAGGAGGCGGAGACGATCCGGATTTCCTGAAGAAAAACGCTGCAGACCACTGCCCCGCCGCTCTTCGCCGGCGGCTGAGCGGCGGGGCAGTGGTCTGCAGCAGAAAAACAACAAAACAGCTGCCCGGAGGGCAGCTGCGTGATTTCAGTTGAACGGACTGTATGCACAGGCGGAAAGCGGTTCCAATGAAACGCTTTCTCTGCGAAAGATATAGTAAGAACGGATCAGATCATGTAAGGCTTGAGGAGCTCGAGAATCTCATCCAGATTCTCCTCAGCGTGAATGCTCAGATCAATCGGTTTGGAGAGGTCCAGGCTGAAGATTCCCATGATGGATTTTGCATCGATCACGTATCTGCCGGAGACCAGATCAAAATCATTACTGAACTTGGAAATATCATTCACAAAGGATTTGACTTTATCGATCGAATTTAAAGAAATCTGTACTGTTTTCATAAATCGGTGCCTCCGTATTCTTGTGAATTATTTGAATTATGTGTAACTGCCCAGCATACTGTGACAGGTACATGCATTACAGTCCTTTTAATGATAAACGGTTGACTGTTAAAAGTCAAGGTAAGGATATTTTTGAACGATGATAAAAGATGAACACGTTGCTGATCCCGGCTTTTCCGGTCACGGGCGAACGGCTGCGCTGCACAATCTTGGCTGTAAAGTGAACTCGTATGAAACGGAAGCCATGCAGCAGCAGCTTGAGCAGGCCGGATACCGGATCGTCGATTTTGAACAGGCAGCGGATGTTTACGTGATCAACACCTGCTCCGTCACTAATATTGCGGACCGGAAATCCCGTCAGATGCTGCACCGGGCAAAAAAACGCAATCCTGATGCAGTTGTGGTCGCTGCGGGATGCTATGTGCAGACAGCGCTGGAGAAGACCGGGCTGTCCATCGATGCAGATATTATTCTCGGAAACGACCGCAAGGGAAAACTGTGTGATGTTCTTGAGCAGTATTTCAGGGAAAAGAAACCTGTATCCGAGGTGATCCCCATCGAAAAGTCACGTTCCTTTGAGGAAACTCCGATCTGCTGCAGTTTTGAGCATACCAGAGCCTTTCTAAAGGTTCAGGACGGATGTAATCAGTTCTGCAGTTACTGCATCATCCCCTATGCGAGAGG
>CAMIVF010000086.1 GCA_946401715.1 uncultured Clostridia bacterium
GCACAGATCGACATCATTGAATGTGACTTCCAGCTCCTCATCCATGCCGCCGGCAGACTGCCAGACGGAACTTCTCAGCATCATGCACGCCCCTGTAACAGCGCTGACATTATGCGTATGCGTGAAGACCACCCGGGGGAAGGGATCCGGAATATCCTCCGGAAACACGCCTTCCCATGCATGTCCCGCAATCCCTCCGTAACCAAGGATGATGCCGCCATGCTGCACACGGCCATCCGGATAGAGAAGAAGCGCTCCGACAGCCCCGGTCTCCGGTTCCCGCGCCAGGCGCTGCATCCGGGCGATGCTGTCTGCTTTCAGGATCTGCGTGTCATTGTTCAGAAGCAGAAGATACTCGCCCCGGGCACTGGCTGCACCAAAGTTATTGATGGCGGAATAATTGAAGGCCTTGTCCCATCTGAGAACACGGATCCTCTCGTCCTGCGCCTCAAGCCTTTCGTACAGCCGGAATGTTTCTTCCTCGACGGAGTTGTTTTCCAGAATCAGGATCTCCAGGTTCTTCCATGTATTGACATAGAGAAGAGATTCCACACACCGCTTCAGGTCTTCACCGTGGTCTTTATTCGGAATCAGAACACTGATCAGCGCCTCTTCCCCGGAGGAATACACCGGCAGATCGTCTTCCGGCCCGGACATCGTTTCCGCCTGATGCGCGTGTTCCGGTTTTTCCCGGCCGGATCCGGCTTCTTTCTCCCATCTTCCCCGGAACCGGGAACAGAGTACAGCACCCTCTCCCAGACTGAGCCGTTCAGCCTGTTTCTGATGATACAGAACCTTCGGGATATGAACGATGGCATGTCCCGCGGCAGTGCCTTTCCCGTCCCGTCCTTCGAGACAGACTCTTTTCAGAAAACGGTGGAAGACATCTGAGCCGGAGGAAGGCAGAACTGCTTTGTATGCCAGATCCGTCCGCACCAGGACCACATTTCCCATGTAATTTACACGTTTAAGAAGATCCGGGTCATAGTCCGGGCGGAAGGAAGGCAGGCACTTTCTTCCGTCTTCTCCGATCAGATCCGAATCAAAATAGATCAGGTCCACATCGTTGTAATCCCTTCCGGAGAGGAAAGAAGCACATTCCCACAGAAGCTCCGGCTTCAGCGTACAGGATCCCTCCACTGCTAGAATGTAATCTGCCTGCGGGCAGTTTTTCAGCGCCCTGAAGCTGCGGTAGATCTGCAGGTTGAGTGACTGGACGAACGTGGTACGGTCTTCTTCCTCCATGGAAGCAGTCACCGCAAACAGAGGCGCATGTTCCAGAGGCGTCTTTTCCATCCTCTGGTAATCATGGGATGACAAACGGCTGAAGCTGAGCCACTGTTCATACGAGACCTCAGTCCGCTGTCTTCCGAGCAGTCTGTCCAGGGTCAGGAACGCACCCTGCCGGATTCCGTTTTCCTTTACATAGGAAGTAATCTTGTTCAGCTTCATCGTTCTCTTCCTCTGCTTTACGGTCTGCGGGATTTCAACAGCTTTTTCAAAGGCTCCTTGAACGGGAAGTTCGCATCTGAGATTTTCCTGGCCACACGGTAGGAGGTTGTGTTTTTCAGCATCTCCATCGATTCCGCCAGCATCCTGTTCTCTTCACGCAGCCGATTCATCTGCGCATCGCCCTGGCTTCCCTTTACCTCAGGATTCGCCATCGCAAGGCCCTGGAACAGAAATTCCGGATCCAGATCCCGCCCGCTCTTTATGATGACCGGGCTGGAAGGCACCATGCATGATTCATACAGGCTACGGTATTCCCGGTTCATCCGCTCCACGCTTTTGGCCGGAACCGCCAGCGCTTTCTTTTTCTTCTTCTCCAGTTCCTCCGGCTTTTTCCGGATATGGGCAAGCAGCCTGCGGACATCATCCCCTGACGCGTCCGGCGCAAGGAGCCAGCCGGCTCCGGTGGCGCGGATCCGCTCTCCTACCGCTCCGATCTGCGTCCCGATGACCGGAATGCCGCAGGCCCAGGCCTCGGAAAGGGTATAGCAGAAGGTTTCCGCCCAGACAGGTATGATCAGCGCGATATCAATTTTGCCGGCCTGCAGCAGATCATAGATATCATCCTTCTGATAGACACCGGAAAAGAAAACATTGTCTCCCGCTTTCAGCGCACGGATCGCGGGATCGCCGACCTCCCCGTACACATACAGATTCATCGAAGAATCCCCGGAAGTGATCAACTGTTCCAGAATCCCGGATCCCTTGGCTCTGGTCACGCCGCCAAGATAGGCAATGTTCAGACGGCCTGCCCCTGTCTGCTCCGGTTTCCAGACAGTGCGCCAGATTCTTCCGTCCGTCCAGACCGTATCCTTCTCCCGGATCAGCAGACGGATCCGGATCTTTCCTTCTTTCAGACCCGGAACCAGAAACACCGCATGGATCCCGCACCAGAGATAATCCGGCTGTGCTGTGGCGCTGACAACATCGGGACGGGCCTGCTTTCTCGCCTGAAAGCAATACACTGTTCCCTCCGCGTCTGTTATTTCGATCATAATCGATGTGTCGATACTGTCTGCGCCCTCCAGATAAGCCCAGCCGGAAAGATAGTGAAAACTCCCGCCGTCTCCGGGCATCTGGTCAAGCCATGCATGCATACGGTCTGTACGCTGCACATGCTTCGGCGGCTGAACCATCGTTGTTCCGGAGGGAACCCGGTCTGTTCCATGTTCTATGACAATGCTCCTTTGCCGGAGGGAAGGAAGCGCTTCGCACATAATCTCCTTCGCACTCTGGGAAGGAAAGACAACATGCCGGCTGGCGGCAAGGGCTCGCCTGCTCTCCTCTCGCCACCGCTTCATCACTTTTACTTTTCCATAGCCGCAGTTTTTCCTGAGGCAGGGCGCACATGCACTGTCTGAAGGATCGCGGAACTGCTCTGTCTGTGCGCAGAAAACGCCGGACGGCTGCAGAAGTTTTGTCGTCGGGCAGGCAAAATAATAGTCATGCAATGTCGTAATGACCGGTATATCCATGCTCTGGCACACACGGAAGATGTCAAGGGAAAGTCCCTGCGTGTGATGGACATGGACCAGGTCAATGGAAAAGGATGACAGAATGATCCGCAGAATCCGCTCCAGACGCTCGTCATAAAAAACAGGGAACGGCTCCTCCCGGCCAATGGGAAACTTCAGCGAAATCATTTTCGCATTACTGAGCGCTCCTTCCACGCTCTTTAGAACACTCCACTCAGGAAATGAGCTGTCCGCCAGATATACGGTCAGCCTGAGCGCATCCTGGTCCCTGGAACAGACAAATACGTTGTAATCCTCCAGCGCTCCCGCCGTCAGATCTCTCACATGCAGCTGCGTCCCGCCGATGCTCTTGTGCGCATCCTGCCTGAAGTCCAGATGCAGGAAGTAGAGAAGATTCCGCTTCCCATTGTCCAGGCACTGATGCAGAAGCAGGTTATCCCGGATCTCGGAATCGGGATCCAGCCTGCAGTAATCATCGTTCTCTTTCATAAACTGCGGATAGCGCCTGCGCAGAATCTTCTCATGCGCTTCGATCAGACGCTTCTTTTCCTGCGTATCAAAAGAAGCGGTCCCTTTGTGATAGATAAAAGTGTCATCACAAAGCACATGCACAAAACCAAGCATTGAACACCGGAAGCAGAAATCATTTTCCTCTCCATAGCCCCTGCCGAAGGTTTTTTCGTCGAAAAGGCCTGCCTGCTCTACCGCATCCTGACAGACATACATGCAGAATCCGACACCGACACTGATGCGCGGATATCTGTGCAGAGAGACCCGCTCCACCAGCTTTGCGTAGGAATCGACCGTATAGCCGTCCGGCAGCGGATTATCCTTCAGAAACACCGGAACAGAAGCAAGCGTCGCAGCATTGGACAGCGGAGTCACTGTCGCGATGCGCTCCTGAGCGCCGGCGCAGGACTGCAGTTTTTCCACCCACCGCTCAGTTACGATCGTGTCGGAGTTGAGCAGAATCGTATCGCGTCCGGACCAGGTAAGTCCCGTATTGACATTGGCGGAAAATCCCCTGTTTTGCTCGTTAAAGACTGCAATCATGCCATGATCCGAATGCTGGTCGGAACCGGCACAGACTTCTTTCAGGACAGTCTTTACCCGCTCATCCGGACTGCAGTCATCGATCAGGAGGACCCGGTGTCTTGACAGGTCGGTATGCCTGCGAAGGCTTTCGATACAGTGCAGAAGATCCTCATACCCGTTGTAAACCGGAACAACGATATCCACCGCACCGTGTGTGTTGTTTCTGTCCATACTTCGTCCTCCTGTAAACAGCTGTCTTCCATGCCGGTATTCTCAGCCCTCTTTTCTGCGCCCGGCACTTCTCCGGTTCCCCTGTAAGCGGCGCTGATCAGGACTGCTGCTTTCTGATCTTTCTCACAGCCTGCCGCGCCAGGGAAGAAACCGGTCCCAGCTTAGCTTTTTTCAAAAGCTCCTGGCTCTTTTCCAGTGCCCAGTAAACGCCTTTTGTTTTTACCTGGCCGGTGATACGGACCTTCCCGGGATGATTCCGGCAGCGCAGCCGGTAAGCAGGATCCATCGTCAGAAACACCTGAGCGCCGTGTGAGACGGCGGAAGCGTTCATCGCACGAAGCTCTCCCGCATCCGTGTGAAGATTGCAGATACACGCAGCCCCTTCCAGCGGATCGAAACGGAGCGCACGCACTTCTTCCGGACGCTCGATCACAAAGGTGACATCGTATCTTCCCTGATCCAGTACTACATCCATGTGTACAGCGTCTTCTTCCCGGAAGCCTTCCCCCCGGTCTGTATACAGGGTCGATGTCAGGCGCACGTCTGACCCGGACCACTGAAGATCCTTCAGATCCGCCTTTCTGGCCGGCAGCGCACAGACGCCCAGCTGGTTCGCCTTCACATATTCCTTCTCAAAATGAGATGCCCAGGTCCAGAACACCTGCCTGTCGGAAGCGCTGATCCCGAATTCCTTCAGAAGCGTCTCCTGTCCAAGCACCTGCTCCAGTTCTTTTCTGGAAGCATACAGTTCATTGACCGCCCGCCACAGAATGAACAGGGCAGGAACCGGCGTATCTGTGATCCATTCTCCGTCAATCACAGTCATATGATCTCCGGCCGGGAAGATATTATCAAAGATCAGATCAATGTTTGCAGGGTGCACCATCTTCATCTTCCCGGGATCCGTGTCCGGACGGGCCGTCCCGAACAGCGTGGTGAATTCCTCCGTATAGGTTCCCCCTGCTTCAGCACTGCTTTCGATCAGCTCCAGCAGCATGCGGCAGGCCTCACGGATCGAGGCAGCATCCCGTCCAATCTCCTGCGACAGCGTCCTTCCCGGCAAAAAAGCATAAGCGACAGCCCCATCCGGCAGCAGCTCGCCTTGCAGCAGCAGGCAGCCGGCATTCTTTTCCGGAACGGACGCGCATTCATTCTCATGCATTTTCAGAAGGTGCCCTTTCGCCGCTTCGTTCAAAGGGCTCTTGACCACGCGCACCGACCCGTCTTTTTCCCGCCGGATCACCGTCTGAATCCGGAACTGTTCTGCCCGGTCCGCGCTGATCTTCGCATAGAGAATCTGTTCTTCACGATCCTTCTGTGTCCTGCGGGATCCGGCTTCAATCAGGAAAGAGTTCATAAAGCTCTCCATGACGCCTTCCCTGCACAGTGTCCGGGCCATCTCCTGCTCGTCAAACAGCTCCAGCCTGCCGGGATTGAAGTTCCACGCATTCTTGCCGAATCCCTCCGCCCGCAGCGTTTCAGCCGTAAAGATCTCATTCGGGAACTTGTAATCCGGATACGGATAGTAGAACTTCCGATACGGAAGGGAGCACCTTTCGAGCAACTCCTCCCACTCCTTCTTCGAAAAGGTATGAACCGCCGGATTGCCCGGATAATTCTTCAGGCCCTCCATGTAATTCTCTGTGTGATCCTCCGGTGCGCCGGCAAAATATTTCAGGCCGAGGCGGTTCTCGATCGCGATCAGAAGAATGCCGTCGTCCTTCAGGTAACCGGCACAGCGCTTCAAAAATGACCCGTATGGATCCTCTCCCGGAGTAAATGACCCTGCATATTCGAAAACGCCGTTCAGAATGCAGTAGTCAAACTTTCCGGGAAACTGCATATCATTCAGGTTTCCGACCATGATGGTAAGATTGTCATGGTTTTTGTGCCGCTCATAATTGATCTTCGCCCTGCGCTGCGACAGCTCCACGCTCGTGACCGATCCGCACCTGCGGCACAGCAGGCCAGTGACAGCGCCGGGCCCGGCGCCGATCTCAAGGACCGAAGCGCCTTCCCTGAAGGGATACCAGGACAGAATATTCTCCCTCACCGGGGAGAGATGATATAAAACAGAAAATGACCTGTCTTCCGACGTTTCCAGGTTCTTTCCTTCCTGTACCATCTGAAGGATGCGATCCTCAATCCTTCCGTCAGAATACTGATCATCTCCACTGTAATACTGTGTATTGAACTGTGCCATTACTCCTCCGGATCCAGCACACAGGTGCTGTTCATGTCATAAAAGCCAACGGTGTCCCGCGACGATACGACTGTGAGGGAGATCACGTCATACAGGCGGTGAAACACCCGGAACATCCCGTCCTGATAGCCTGTACAGCCCA
The DNA here is from genome assembly GCA_946401715.1 of uncultured Clostridia bacterium. GTDB lineage: Bacteria > Bacillota > Clostridia > Lachnospirales > Lachnospiraceae > Porcincola. The sequence continues at coordinate 6,596 of CAMIVF010000086.1, forward strand.
GAGACAGAAGGTATTCCCCGCCCTGCAGGTCAATCTTCTGCGTGAAGGCGACCACGTGCTCATCACCGTCATGCATCGTCTCTACAGGAATCTTTTCCATCGTCGTATTGGTTCCGCAGATCTCGATCCCTTTCAGGTTCTTGATGGTAAATGCAAAAATCGGTTCCAGCACTGTTTCCCGTGCACGGATGCGCATTTTAACCGTAAACTGTGTCCCCTTTATGAAGTTCGACGACGGCAGCCCCTTCTCATCATACAGTCCGTAATCAATGATCTCTGCATTCTTCTCCCCGTACTCCACCAGGCTCGGATTCACAGGGAACTGTGCCTTCCAGAGCTTCTCCCCCGCCTGGCCAGAAGGACGCCCTTCGCCTTCCGCCTTGACGGCGTCAGCCGTTCCTGACCCTTTGTGGAACTGATCGACAAGAACCTTCTTGTAGATATCAATTGCTTCCTTCGGTGTCCCTTCGTACACCTTGTCTCCCTGATTTAGCAGAATCGCCCGGTCACAGTACCTGGAGATCGCACTGAGGTCATGGGATACGAAAAGAATGGTCTTTCCAGCCTGCTTGAATTCCTCGAACTTCCGGTAGCATTTGGACTGAAAGAAAACGTCTCCGACAGACAGCGCCTCGTCTACGATCAGGATCTCCGGATCAATGTTGATCGCAACGGCAAAAGCCAGCCGCACAAACATACCGCTGGAATAGCTCTTGACCGGCTGATTGATATAGTCTCCGATATCCGCGAAATCGATGATGGACTGGAGCCTTTGGTCAATCTCCTCTTTTGTGAACCCGATCATGGTACCGTTCAGGTAAATGTTTTCTATACCGGTATATTCCATATTAAAGCCGGCGCCAAGTTCCAGAAGAGCGCTGATCCGCCCCTCCACCTCAATCGTCCCGGACGTGGGCGTCAGTACCCCTGTGATCAGCTTCAGCATGGTAGACTTGCCGGATCCGTTTGTCCCTATGATGCCGACCGTCTCCCCTTTGCTCACATCAAAGCTCACGCCGTTCAGGGCATGCTTCTCTTTGTAGTTTTTCTTAAAATCCAGACCCAGGGACTCCCACAGACGGTCGCGCTGCCGTCTGTACAGACGATAATTCTTCGTGACGTCCGTGACTCGGATCACTGGTTTTTCTTTCTCTGCTTTCGTCATACTCATCTGTAAACCTGTGTTTCTATCTGACATCGTCTGCCGGCGTCTGCCTACAGCACGTCGGCAAAGTGGCCTCTGCTTCTTCGGAACGTCTTTGTCCCCCACAGATAGGCCAGCGCCGTAAAGATCCAGAAATACGCGGTAAGAAGCGGGTGTTCCCAGAATCCTCTGTGATAGACGAAAGTATCCCGGTAACCGTATACGATGTAGTACATCGGGTTCATTTTAAAAAGGATCACAAGCCACTTCGGCAGACCGATCGCGTTCAGATCCCACATGATCGGGGTAGCCCATACACCGATCTGCAGTACGATTGCCACAAGCTGCTCCATATCCCTGAACAGAACCGTGATCGCGCTGGTCGCATAGCTCAGGCTCAGCACCATGAGAAACAGACAGAACGAATAATAAAAAATCTGCAGCGTGAAAAGTCCCGGAAATCTCCCGTACACACAGTACAGAAGATAGGTCAGAATCACAAAAAACAGGTGGACATACAGTGCACTGACTGCTTTCACGATCGGAAGTATTTCAATCTTAAAGACAACCTTCTTAACCAGATAGCTGTACTCGATCAGGGATTTTGTCCCGCCCTGCAGAGCGTCATTGAAGTAGAACCAGGGCACAAGCCCTGCCAGCATCCACAGGATAAACGGAACGCCGCCCACCTGTGCGGTCTGTCTCAGGCCGACCTGGAAGACAAACCAGTAGACCAGCACGGTAACCACCGGCTGAACCAGTGCCCATACCACGCCCAGATAGGAACCGGCAAACTTCTTTCGGAAATCATTCTTGGCGAGCGGCCAGATCAGGCGCCGCTCAGTGATCAGATATTTCAGCATACGCAATACTCTTAACAGATCCTTTTATGCCCTTGCATACTTTACTACGCCGTGAAACGCGTAGCTGATAAACAGGCAGGTGCTTTTGACAGGTCCGAACCCCATGTAGCGGTAAGCCCGGTATGTCATCCGGGCGCTCTTCAGCTTGCTTCCGCTCTTTCCCGTTGTGGACAGCCGGTACAGAAGCAAAGGCTCGTTGACCGCACAGACTTCATCATACCGGTTCAGTATGCTCATCCACGTGATATAGTCCTCATGGGAATCCTCATGAACCATGGGATACCGCCTGGCGACTTCTGTCAGCATGACAACAGAGGAACAGTTGATCTGATTATGCCGGAGCAGGTCCCGGTAAGTCAGCACAGGCTTCACTCCGATCACACGCCCTGTCTTGCTGCCATCCGGCTTGATCAGTTCGCGGCCGCTGCAGCACAGCACATCGCCGGTTTC
>CAMIVF010000087.1 GCA_946401715.1 uncultured Clostridia bacterium
AACCTCCTTTACGGCATTCTGATCTGTGACGAGTGTCTCGGATCCGTCGTCCTCAGTGATTGTATAGGTGGTCTGTTCCTGCTTCGCCTCCTTTATACCGCTGGCTTCCTTCCGGCTTTCCTTGTCTGCCTCCTTGCGCCCGTTTTCAAACTCGCTCTCGGCCTGCCGTACGCCCTGGGCATCCTGATAGGCATCCTTCAGCTTGCCGATCGCGTCTGACCACGCAGTCTTGGCCATATACTCTACAGCCTGCTGGTAATAGTACTCTCCGCCTCTGTCGGTGAGAAGCGCATACTGGTTGATTGAAGTATCCCGGGAGGAGACCTTCCACGGATCCAGCAGAAGACCGGGCAGAGAGCTGACCAGGTCTGAGGCAGGCTTACCGTTTTCTTCTATGTATCCGGTCAGCTTTCCTTTTATCTTCTCCTTGGATATCAGATCGCCGCCATAGGCGGCATCAACGGCAAACAGGCCATAATCCTCAAGCAGGATATTGTCATATTCCGAAAATACCGACCACAGTCCCAGGGAAGTGACATTCCTGCACTGTGCACGGGCGCCCGAGAAGCGTACTGCTTCCAGAATGGTAAAGCAGAACGCCAGAAACACGACGCTCAGAAGGCAGAAGAAAACTGTGATGACAGCGCGTTGTCTTTTCATAGTCTGTTCCTGTATCCTTTCCTGACTGTGATTATCATATCGCCGTGTGAACACCCGTGACTTTGGCCGTAAGGGGAACGCATAAGAGGGAAAACCACATAGCCGCGGTCATACGCGAGTTCAGAGGCGCAGACTGCGATCCGTGTCCGGGTATCGCTTTTATAGCACAGTTCTTCCGCGTGAAAACCAGAAAAACAGAAGGCGGCGGTATTTTTGGACAGGTGCACAAAGACACAAAAAAAACGGGGCAAAAGGCCCCGGGTGGTTCGTCAGTTTATCAATCAGTGTTACTTATTTTGTGCTGTTTTATGCAGGGCACGGATCAACCGGTTTCCCCGCAGGCTGCTTCCTGTGGTTCAGCGTTTGTGCCTGTCCCGATCATCTGGCCCATGCGGACCGGTATCTCATAGGGAACACGGAGGGATTCCGGAATCTCGACCTGGTTTTTTGACAGCAGCAGGATAATGGTGGATCCGCCGTACTGGAAGAAGCCTTTCTCTTCACCGCGCCTGACATGGGTTGGGGCAGGCGGATTGCAGATCCGGCCGACCAGCATCGCACCCACCTCCATCTGGACGATGGTCCCGAAACTGCGGGTTTTAAGCAGGCAGTACTCACGTGTGTTTTCCAGGAAGACGGGGAGCGATTCCAGCGCCACCGGACGAACGGTGTGATAGATGCCGTCGATCCTGACCTCGCGGCCTCTGCGGGCATCGGCAGGATAGCAATAGCGATGGTAGTGATCCACGCACAGACGAAAGACCATGCAGTAACCGCCCTCGAATCTTCGCGCGAGCGCTTTGCTGCGAAGCAGGGAGGAAATGGAATAGCCGGACTGTTTGACGGGAAGCACGAGATCTTCCGTGCTGGGGTAGACACGCAGCAGTCCGTCGCAGGGTGAGATAAGATGCAGCGGATCCGGATCAACCGGCCGAAGCTGCGGTTTGATCTTTCTGCAGAAGAAATCGTTAAAGCTGTCATAGGAGGTGTTCTGATACTCCTCCAGATTGATGTGATTGCGTGAAACAAATCCGGGAATCAGGATCCGGGAAGCAGGATGATCCAGCAGACGCCCGGCAAGACGGGACAGGCCGGGTGCCGTGAGCGGCTTCAGCAGCATTCTTCCTGGAATTGTGCTGTACAGGAATCTGAGAAGATCCATACACAGCTCCTTTCTATTCAGAACATACAGGACGTCAGAGGAGCTTTTCAGCATAAACCATCAGCGGAGCTTCATGATATAGAGCCACAGCATGGTGATAAAGTCCACACTCCCGATAGCGATCATGACCAGAATTGCGCGGGTGCCGGGCTTCTTGACCGGAATCGGCATAATGAAGAGGCACGAAACAATCAGCATGGCAACAAAATACAGGTATGTAATGTCGAAAGGCGTGATGTACTGGAAGGACAGCAGGATCGGAAAGATCAGGGATGCGGAGGTCACCGGCAGGCCGGTGTAATACTTCCGGGCTCCTTCATGCTTTTCGTTGCGAATTTCCTCTTCCACATTAAAGTAAGCAAGCCGCACCAGCGCAGCCAGGACATAGATTGCCATGATCGTATAGAAGAGACTGACGAAGGGCCAGGCGGTCATGCGGGTGACGTAGGTTCTCTTCATTTCCGGGATGGAAGGAAGGACACGGAGCATCGAATTGCCGATGCAGGCCGGCAGCACACCGAAGGCGACGAGGTCCGCGAGGGAGTCGATCTGGATACCATAGCGCTGTTCCTGGAGCGTGCGGTTTTTCTTTGTCCGCGCAACCTTTCCGTCGAAAGCGTCGCACAGGCCGGAAAGCATCAGAAAGAAGACACCGATAAACGGGTGTCCATTTCCATCCATACAAATCAGGATTCCCAGCGTTGCCGAGATCAGTGAAGTGTAAGTCAAAAGAACAGTATAGTCATAGAATCCGATCATTTTGCTTTTCTCCCTCGTCCGATAAAGTATCCGATGATTACGATGATCAGTCCGACAGAAACGCTCCCATAGAAAGTGACACCTCTGCAGAGCATTTCCATTGCCACTGCGTTTTCCTCATTCAGCATCCGGCTGAAGCCGTCCAGCAGCATAAAATCGGCTGCACCCATGGCGCCGGGAATCGGGATGCAGTTGGACCCCACACAGGACAGACACTGGACAACGGTTGCCCGGACGGCCATGCCGCTCCCTTTGCCAACCGCCATGAAGAGCAGAAACGTTACCATAAAGTAAGACAGTCTCTGACACAGATTCCAGAAGAAAGACTCCAGAAGGACACCTCCCTTGCCAAGGAGCATTTTCGAACAGAGGGAGTATTCCTCCATGACGGTTCCCAGCCTCCCGCGGAGCTTTTTTGCGCCGCGCATCAGATGAATCTTTTCCAGAAAATGCAGAAATCCGTCGCATATGTGGTAGAGGATCTTCGGCTTTGCCAGGAGCATCAGGAAAAACAGCCCCAGAAACAGAAGGATCACAGAACCCAGCCCGATCATCAGCTTAGCCAGATTTGAAAATGCCATAAAGGCCGGAAAGAAAAACAGCATGGTGAAGATGCCGGACAGCAGCAGTGCCAGTGTGTACATGACAAGCGTGATCAGAAGCGTCACGGTTGTGGTGGCTGCCGGAATCCCGTCGCGCATCATAAACCATGCGCAGACAGGCTGCCCGCCTGTCGCGGACGGCGTAATGGCGGAAAAATAAACATCCGAAGCACCGTACAGGGTTCCGTTCAGGGGAGACTTCCTGTATCCGAGGCGGCTGGTGACACGGATGATTGCCATTCCTTCAAAGAAGATAAATCCGAACATCGCACAGAGGGCTGCGGCAAGCCATCCCTTATGCGCGCTTTTGATCAGCTGCCACAGGTCGGCAGGAGAAAAGCTGCGGCTCTGGGAAGCGACAGCCCAGATGGTCAGGCCTGCAATGATAAGAGACAGACAGGCCCACAGAAGCTTTTTTTTCATCGGGTACCTGCTTTCTTCAGGATCTTTCCGGAGAGGAAAAGACCGATTTCAACCACTGCCACACCACCCGCGATATCAATCAGCACATGCTGCTTGCACAGAACGGTAGACGCGAAAACGAGGAACGTAAAGATCAGGTTGGCCCCGTTAAACCATCCGGGCAGCCTGGTTTTGGTCAGTTTTCTGCAGCCTCTCCAGCACATCCAGCTTTCCAGGCAGTGGATGGAGGGAAAGAGGTTATCCGCCGCGTCGAGCGAATAGACAAAGGCCAGCAGCCGTTCAAAGATGCCGCTCCCTGTCATTTCCGGCCGGTTCAGTGTGGTTGGAAAAACAAGGAAGATCACAAGACACATGGTCTTTGCGATGATTTCTCCGATGAAGATCCGCATGCAATCGTCTTTTTCTTCCCGGCCGATCAGAAGATAGCAGATGATCCACTGCGCAAAGGCAAGAACATAGAAAACAACAAAGAACGGAACGACCGGAAGCATTTTATCCAGGGCGGATTCGATGTTGTAATGGTAACGGCTGGTAGTGATCAGTCTCGTCCCCATATACGCGATCATGTTCATGCAGAGCATGGCAGCGATGAGCACGATCGAATACTTAGGATAGGAGAGAATGGTTTTTTTCAGATTCAAGTTACTGCCCTCAGAATACCGGGTAAATGATCTATGGGTTACGGCCTGAAATGGCCGCTTGTTATCATACCACAAACCAGATAGGATCGGTAGCGTGTTCTTGAGAATGCCTCTCGAATCAGATGCGCAGATGTGGTAAACTGTCTGCGGTGTAATGTTCTGGGACAGATCATGGGATCGTTTACAGAGGAGGCAGGAAAATGGCGGGGAAGAAAGTTGGAGCACTGATTAAGGAAGCAAGGACCCAGGCAGGTATGACGCAGGAAGCGCTTGCAAAGAAAGTAAAGGGCGTTTCCGCAAGTGACATCAGTCTTGCGGAACGTGGTGACAAGGAGCTGACGCAGGCTGTGCTGAAGGAGATTGCGAAGGTGACCGGTGTGACGCAGAAGTCTCTGCTTGACGCAGCAAAGGGCACATCGGGCAGCGCGAAGAAGGCGGCATCGGGCAGCACATTTAAGCTGAGCGCAGAAGAAAAGAAGCTGATTCAGGCATACCGTGAGGCGGACGAGAAACAGAAGGCGGCAGTCAGAATGCTGCTTCTCAAAGCGGATGGCCTCGCTTCCGCAGCCGGTATGGCAGGACATACCGAAGGCGCATTTGGTGAACTGCTTGGGTCAGGAGATCTTCTCAGTTCCCTGGTCGGATCTGTCAAGGACCTGCTGGGCTGACGCGCCGCCCTGATGATCTGGCCGTGCGCTGCTTAGATTGCCTGGCCGCGTGCCGCTTAGGCTGCCTGGCCGCGTGCCGCTTAGGTTTCCTGGCCGCGCGCCGCAGCGTTGTATAATGGGAAGAAAGAGGAACCGGAACGACGAATGATACGATTGATTGCAACTGATCTGGATGACACCATACTGCCGGAGGGGACATTTGACCTGAATCCGGAATACCCGGAAGTGATCCGGGAACTGAAAAAGAAAGGGATTCTGTTTGTCGCGGCAAGCGGCAGGCATTCTACCAGCATACGCCGTCTGCTGAAGGCTGTGCAGGACGATGTAGTGATTCTTGCCGGAAATGGCTCCGTCTGTGTGTATCAGGGAAAGACGATTGACATAAGAGCGCTTGACCATGGATTTTATCTGGAGATGCTCTGCGCCATGCGGCAGGTTGACACAAGCATGATCCTGACCGACCATGCCGAGTGCGTCTGGACGGATTCTGTCAGGGAAGATCTGGTTTCCTGGATCCGGGACGGTTACCGTGTCCGTCTTGAGCGGTGTGCGGACCTGTCAAAGGTTGCGCCGCCTGTGCTGAAGACAGCGATGCACGTCGAAAAGGATGCTGCCGTGGTTGCGGCCAGGTTTCGTGAGCAGTTTCCTGGAAGGGCAAATATCGTGGCTGCCGGCGCGAAATGGGTAGATGTCGTTGCGAACGGAGCGGACAAGGGTTCCGCGCTGGGCAGAATTCAGGAGATCTTTGGAATCAGGCCGGAAGAAACTGCTGCGTTCGGAGACAATGAAAATGACATCGGCATGCTGCAGCGGGCCGGCTGCAGTTATGCAGTCGACAATGCCAGGCAGCAGGTGAAGGACGCGGCCCGGGAAGTCATTGGTCCCATGCAGGAGGACGCCGTCCTGAAGGTGATGAAAAGCTGGCTGTAAAGCGATGGGAAAAGGTTCCCGGAACGGCTGGCTGTAAAGAAATGACTGAAGATGCCTGAAACGGCTGCGGCTTTGGAACGAGAGACAGTGGAGAACTGCCCGTATGGAGAACCGGAAAGGGGAATACAGGACAGAATGACACGAAAAACAGCGTATCTGGGACTCTTTAGTGCTGCGGCACTGATTCTTTCCTATATAGAATCCCTGATTCCGTTTTTTGCGGGAATCCCAGGCATGAAGCTGGGACTTCCGAATGCCGCGATTGTCACCGTCCTGTATCTGTATTCCTGGAAGGAGGCTGCGCTGGTAAACCTGGCGCGCATCCTTGCAGTCGGATTTTTGTTTGGAAATGTATTCAGTATTGCATTTTCAGCTGCAGGAGCGGCTCTCAGCCTTGTGTGCATGCAGCTGATGAAACGAAGTGGATTATTCTCGCCGGCAGGTGTGAGTGTGGCCGGCGGACTGGCGCACAACGCCGGGCAGGTCCTGGTGGCAGTGATGGTGGTGGAAAATATGCGGGTCGGGTATTATTTTCTTCCGCTTGCAATCGCCGGTGTCATCACGGGCGCTTTGATCGGCGCCATCGCCGAGCTGCTGATCCCCAGGCTTTTGCCGCTGAAAGAAAAGATGTAACGATAATTGAACGGATATAAATCGTCGTTTACAGAGGAGAGGAAAAGATTGACATGGCTTTGGTACAGAACAGAATCGTCGTAAAGGTCGGTACGTCCAGCCTGACAAACGACGCAGGAAACACTAATCTGCGCGCATTTGACCAGATTGCGCTGGTACTCAGTGATATCGCGAACCTGGGATATGAGGTGATCCTGGTCTCTTCAGGCGCGATCGCGGTGGGGAGCAGCAAGATGGGGCTGAAGGAAAAACCGAAGAGCATGCGGATGAAACAGGCGGCAGCGGCAGTCGGCCAGTGCCAGAATATGTTTCTGTATGACAAGTTCTTCGGAGAATACGGCCACACCATCGCGCAGATCCTGCTGAATGCAGCGGACATCGAGCAGGAGGAAAAGAAGGAGAATCTGACCAATACCTTCAACGCGCTCCTGGAGTGCGGCATTATTCCGATCGTGAATGAGAACGACTCTGTCAGCTATACGGAGATTGAGTCGAAGGATCTCCTGTTCGGCGACAATGACATGCTATCTGCAGTTGTCGCGGTTCTTGTCCAGGCAAAGCGGCTGGTGATCCTGTCTGATATCGACGGGCTGTATGAAGCCGATCCCCGGTTCCATCCGCAGGCAAAGCTGATTCAGAGAATCGATGAGATCAATGAGGAGCTTTATCATCTGGCAGGCGGCGCTGGCTCGCGGCGCGGAACCGGCGGCATGCGGACCAAGCTGCAGGCGGCCGAGCTGGCGACCAGGCAGGGAATCGATGTGACGATCTGTAATGGCAAACGGCCGGAAGCCTTGTATGACATAGTGAAGGGCGTAAATGCAGGCACCCTGTTTGCCGGCCGCCTTCTGGTGTAAGGCCGGCGTCTCCTGGCGCAGCGGCGGCCATGCCGCCGGCGTGGATAATACCAGCTTGCAGACAATCTCCCCGTACACAGCAGCCTTTCGTGCAGTGCTGAGGCGGGGCGTTTTCCAGCTTGCAGACAATCTCCCCGTACACAGCAGCCTTTCGTGCAGTGCTGAGGCGGGGCATTTTCCAGCTTGCTGACAATCTCCCCGTACACAGCAGCACTCCCGGGCAGCTGACTGCGGGGAGTTTTCCAATTTGTGCACATCTCCCCGCACACTTCAACACTTTAACCGGTTTACTTTAAAGTATGAAAGTGGTAAGATATATAGCAATGTGGAATTCCATGCAGAATCCGATGCAGTATTCTGCAGAATAAACAGACGGAAACAAAAGATGGAACCAGTCGGAAAAACAGTGAAAGGATGGTGTGTAGGACAGAATGAGAGTCAGACAGCGCAGACGCGCCATGTACGATATGATCGTGACGCTCAGTACCTATGAGGAATGCTGTGATTTTTTTGATGACCTGTGTACCGGCAAGGAGCTGGAAGCACTGGAGCAGCGGTTTGAGGTGGCTAAGATGCTCAGCCAGGATAAGGTCTATCTGGATATTATGAAGAGTACGGGGGCGAGCTCGGCGACGATCAGCCGTGTGAAGCGCATGCTCTCGGATGGCACCGGCTGCCTCAGGGACAAGATTATTGCATCATTGGAGGAAGAGACATGAAGGAGCTGATGCTGGGCAATAAAGCCCTTGCGCGCGGCCTGTATGAAGCCGGCTGCAGTGTGGCCTCCAGCTATCCGGGTACGCCGAGTACGGAGGTGACGGAGGAGATCGCGAAGTACAGGGATATTTACAGTGAGTGGGCGCCGAATGAAAAGGTCGCCATGGAAACAGCGTACGGCGCGGCTCTCGCCGGGAAGCGGAGCATGTGCGCGATGAAGCATGTCGGCATGAATGTGGCGGCGGATCCGATGTACACGGCTTCCTACACCGGCGTCAATGCAGGCATGGTGATTGTTGTCGCGGACGATGCGGGCATGCATTCCTCGCAGAATGAGCAGGACTCCCGTCATCATGCCATTGCGTCGAAGCTTCCGATGCTCGAGCCGTCGGATTCCGCCGAGGCAATCACATTTGCGAAGGCAGCCTACGGAATCTCCGAAGCGTACGATACGCCGGTCATCATCAAGATGTGCACCAGGATCGCGCACTCTCAGAGCGTAGTGGAAACAGGAGAGCGTGTCTGCCCTCAGCAGAAGCCGTATGAAAAGAATCCGCCCAAGTACCTGATGACGCCGGCCAACGCGATCCGCCGTCACCCGGTTGTGGAGGAACGTACGAAGGCTCTGGTGAATCTGGGAAATGAGTGCATGTTCGGCGATATCAGGCTGAACCGGATCGAGTGGGCAGAAGACAGAGATCTTCCGGGAGAGGACGTGCCGAATGCCCCCGTGCCGGTGGAGGAAGGACTGGGCAGGATCGGCATCATCTGCGATTCCACCTGCTATCAGTATGTGAAGGAAGTCTATGGTGACAGCATCGATGTGCTGAAGATCGGGCTTGTGAATCCGCTTCCCACGACGCTGATCAAAGACTTTGCAGCCAGCGTGGACGAAGTCTGGGTGATCGAAGAACTTGACCCGATCATAGAGAATCATTGCAGGACACTTGGCATCA
>CAMIVF010000088.1 GCA_946401715.1 uncultured Clostridia bacterium
CTTCAGCCGCACCTTCCTGTTTCTGGTCGAGACTCTCTTTGACCATCTGCCGGTAAGCGTTCATGGACCACGTGCCTGCAGAATTCATCACTTCCGGATTCATCGGCATAGGAGCGTCTGCCCAGTCCAGCGGATCAAAGAAGGCTCTGATCTTTCCCATGATTCCCTTCGCCGCTTCATTCTTGCCGCTGCTGGAAGCCGCCAGCAGTTTCTCCTGCTTGTCAAAACTCATCGGTGTCTCCACCTGCAGATGGAGCTGGAACACGTCGTCCTGATCCTCGATCCAGAATCTTCCTTCCCGCTCTCCGGTGATGGACCGCATCATGCCAAGCATCTCTTCTGTCAGCAGTCTCAGGTGCAGCGCGTCTCTGGCCTGCAGCTCTTTATACTGTGCTGTCTTCTCGGCCTGGACAAGCGCATCGTCCATTCCCCTGCCATCATTTGAAATAATAATCACATCACTCTTCATAATCTCCTCTTTTCCCGTCAGTCCGGAAGATCGCCAGCGTCAAAGATATTCTGACATCTGCTGTTATGATACTTCCGAGACACGGACTTTGAATACGGACTGCTTTCCGCCCGGGCCGGAAACCGTCACAAGCGCGTCGCCTGCCGCCTTGCCGGATGGTTGATCTTCTCAGCCTCCTCAAAATAGTAATGCACAATATTCGTGAAGCCAAGCCTCTCAAGACTGTACTCCACCAGGCTCCATGCATACTTCCCGACCGTGGATTCAATGCTTGTCGCAAGAATCAGCGCCATGACCTTCAGGTTCTGATTCGGGACATCGTTGGGGCTGTCAGGATTCAGATCCTGCAGGCTCCACTTTGACCGGATATCATGTGTCATATTGTGAAGAAACGGCATGGAGATCCATTCGCCTCCCGAAAGTTCCTCCACCGCACCCTGTACGGTTTCCTCCACTGCTTCCTTTACCGTCTCCTGCAGCTTCTCAAGAAGCGGCAGCGTCGCCGTGTTTCTGACTGCATCCTTCGGCAGTGCATCCACCAGTTCCTGCAATACGGACAGTTTTCGACCTAACATAAGACATTCTCCTTCTTAACGTAAAACCCATATATCTTAATGTTCTGAAAACAGCGGTCTTCACATCCGTCTGTGGCGGACATACGCAGGATGCCCGCCGCCCCTGTAGCATATATGCAGTGATTACACTTCTTCTTTATCCTTCTTCTTAAACTTGCTCTTGAAGCCTTCCCAGTCAGCGGACAGCTTTGCTTTCTTCTCTGCTCTCTTCTCCTTGCGCGCCTCTTTCTTCTCGTCGCGCAGTTCCTTGCGCGCCTGGCGGGCCATCTCATCTGCCAGCTCCTGGGCTTCCTCTACCTCCGCCGCGATTGTCGCCGCGTCAAAGCGGGCAACCGTTGCCTTGAACTTCTCGAACTTCTGATCCAGAATCGCTTCGTCCTCTTCGAACGCAAGGCCGATAATCGCCACTTCGCCTTCTTCTATCTTGATGGCAGTTTGCTCAAGCAGAGAAACTCCCTGCAGCGTGTCATCCGCATCGACGACGGAACCAATCAGCATGCCATAGCTGCCGCCGAGCAGAACGCCGATCGGACCGCCAAGTACGCCGATCAGAGCGCCGACCAGTCCGCCGATTGCCATGTCATCCGTGGTATGGGCACCTGTATCAAAGGCATCCAGCGTACGCAGCACGCCGTTCTCCTTCTTGATCAAGGCAGCCGCGGTCAGATAAGACGACTCGGTTCCCGGATTCTGCTTCAGCTCGGTCAATGCCTGATATGCCTCGCTCTCCACATCAAAAAGACCTACAACGATGTTTTGTGCCATTCCAATTACTCCTTTCTTTTTTCTGTCCGACGGACAGATGATATCCGCATTGCTGCAGTTTACCTCTCCCGGTTAATCAGCACTACGGCCGACAGCACCAGGATCACGCCGGCCAGGATGGAAGGAGTCATCTTTTCGTGATAGATCAGCACACCCGCCAGCGTGGCGACAACCGGCTCAATCGATGCCAGAATGGACGCTCTGCTGTTTTCCAGTCCTGTCAGACCGTATGTATAAAGCATATAGGGAATAAAGCAGCTGATCACTCCGGTAGCCAGGCACCAGAATAATGCTGCTGATGAAGCGGTCATGGCATGAAACAGGCCTTGCGGCCTCCAGATGATCACCGCGCCGGCCGCTGCCAGAAGGCAGGAATAGAAATTGATCGTACTGCTGCTGTACCCCAGTCTCAACGCATATCTGGAAAAAATTGTGTACAGCGCATAACCGAGGCCTGCGCCAAGGCCATACAGAAGTCCGGCCCTTGTGAGAACAGCCCCTGTCCCGATCCCGGACACAAGGCAGCATCCGGCAAACGCGCAGATAACCGCTATGATTCTGATCCGGGTAATCTTTTCATGAAACAGAACTGCAGACAGCAGCATGACGAATGTGGGCGCGGTGTAAAGCAAAATCGCAGCAACTGACAGGCTCATCATGCTGATTGCGTGAAAATAACAGAACGTAAAAAACAGAAGGCTGAACAGTCCGGTCCCGATAAAGCACCAGAAGTCCCGGATGCGGACGCGGAACTGTCTCCGGCCGGTACACAGGATCAGTATCCCGAAACAGACTGCAGCGATTCCGCACCGGACGATGATCGCACTGTTGGAGCCAATCCCGTATTCTTCCAGATGCCGGGTGAAAAATCCGAGGAATCCCCAGCAGAATCCTCCGCCTATTACTGCCGCTGCATGCCTGTTCATATGCCGTCATTCACTTTCTCTTACTTATTTCTGTCACCGGAAAAGAAGCAGGGTCGCGATCCCGAAATACAGAAGCAGGGACACGGCATCTACGATCGTCGTAATAAACGGGCTGGCCATGACCGCCGGATCGAATCCAAGCTTCTTGGCAATGATCGGCAGAGTGCAGCCGATCATCTCCGCCACCATGACCGTCAGCACCATGGTACAACATACGACCAGAGCCACCGTAACCGTGACATCTGTATTATGCAAAAGCAGACGGTCGATCAGCATGATTTTTCCGAAGCATGCACACGCCAGGGCTATGCCGCACATCACAGACGAGCGGATCTCCTTCCAGACAACAGCAGCCAGATCTCTGAAATCAACCTCTCCCAGGGAGATGGCGCGGATGACCGTGACGGAGGACTGAGATCCTGAATTGCCTCCGGTATCCATCAGCATCGGGATGAACGCGGTCAGCACCACCTGCGCAGCAAGCGCATTCTCGAAATTGGTGATGATCATTCCCGTGAAGGTTGCAGACACCATCAGAAGGAGCAGCCATGGAATACGGTGCCGGAACAGGTCCACCGGTGAAGAGCGCATGTAAGTCTTGTCGGAAGGTGTCATACCACCCATGATCTCGATGTCTTCCGTGACCTCTTCCTGCAGGACATCCATCGCATCATCGAATGTAACGATACCGACCATTCTCCCGTCGCTGTCTACCACGGGCATGGCGAGGAAGTTGTACTTGGACAGCTTCCGCGCTGTCTCCTCCTGGTCGGTCAGCGTCGTAACGGTGATCACATTCGGATTCATCAGATCTTCGATCTTTGTCGATTTGTCCGGGCACAGCAGAAGATCCTTTACAGTCACCAGGCCGAGCAGCTGCCGCTCCTTCGTGACATAGCAGGTGTAGATCGTTTCCTTGTCCACACCGGTCCGTGTGATGCGTTCAAACGCCTGCGTAACGGTCATGTCCGGACGGAGAGAAATGTACTCTGTCGTCATGATGGATCCGGTAGAATTCTCCGGATACTGGAGAATCTCATTGATCTCCTTGCGCATGCCGGGGCTTACCTGTGCCAGGATTCGCTTCACCACATTGGCCGGCATCTCTTCCACGATATCGACCGCGTCATCCACATACAGCTCATCCACCACCTCATGCAGCTCACTGTCAGAAAATCCGTGGATCAGCTGTTCCTGCGTCTCCGGATCCATCTCCACGAAGGTTTCCGCAGCCAGTTCCTTGGGCAGAAGCCGGAACAGCAGCGGACGCTGTTCTGACTGCACTTCGTTGAAAACTGCCGCAATATCCGCTGGATTCATGGTAGCAAGCACGTCCCGGATCGCGGCATACCGCTTCTCCTGAAGAAGCTTACTGAGCGTATGCTCAACTGTTACAGTATGCGCAGCCATATGTCTCCTCCTTCTCCCATTCGGAAAACAACTGATTCAGTCCGTTTTCCTGCTCTTACCGACATGTTTCTTTATCGTTATAGTATATCAGACTGTTCTGTGTTCAGCCAAGAAAAACATGGGGATCCATTTTCAAAATGACATCTCAATCATGACATCATGTGCAGAAGCATGGCGAAAAGGAGAGCCGGCAATGCCGGCGATAACAGATGAAGTGAATCAGACGATATGACAATCAATCACGTGATACAGAGCAATAACCTGAATACCGGCCGGCTATGATTCATTCCTCATATTCTTCCAGAATACGCTGCGCGATCTGTTTTCTGGAAACACCGTGATTCATGGCCTGCTTTCCGATCAGACGGTGTGCTTCGTCCTCACACAGATGCCTGTGTTCGATCAGAAGGAATTTCGCTTTGTCTACCAGGCGGATCTCCTGCACCTTCTCCTCCGCTGCCAGAACTCTCAGCTTAGCTTCCTTCAGCTGTGCCTGCTGCGCTGACAAAAAGTGCATCGCATGTGTGATTCGCTGGATGGGAAATGGCTTTGCGAGCACCAGAACTCCTGCATCCGTGACACGATCCAGTGTATCTTCATAGACCCTGTCCGGGACGATCAGCAATACCGAGGCGCTGCATTCTCTTGCCGTATCAAGCGCAAGCTCTGTCCCTGCCTCGTCCGGAAGGGGTGCATTCACGACCACGATACTGTAGTACCGTTCCAGAATACACCGCCGGGCCGCTGCTGCATTGGTCCGGTATTCTACTGACGCAGCAGACAATCCTGCCAGTGACTTTTTGATCAGCGGAAAGAATCTCTCCTCCGCGGACACTGTCAGTATGGA
The DNA here is from genome assembly GCA_946401715.1 of uncultured Clostridia bacterium. Classification (GTDB taxonomy): domain Bacteria; phylum Bacillota; class Clostridia; order Lachnospirales; family Lachnospiraceae; genus Porcincola. Next base: position 4,993 of record CAMIVF010000088.1, read on the forward strand.
ATGCTGGAACTGTTCTGCTCTGGACATTGCTCACTTCCCCGAAACACTCGATTCCCATCCCGTCATTGGCTGCACCTGCAGATGGCGCAGGGTCCTGGCCTCACGGCCGGCTGCAGTACACCCGGAGAATCTCCTCCGGTATGATCTGCCTGACAAATGCACTTCCCAGTGCGATCTTTCCGGCTTCCTTCCTGGATGAGGGGAGCAGGTCCGCATTCTGTGTCATCTCTTCCGGAAGAGACAGCTTCCGCCCGATTCCGGACAGCCCCGCATAAATCAGGAGCGCGTAGACCAGATAAGGGTTTCCGGATGCATCGGGAGAGCGCAGCTCCACACGGGTCCTGCCGTTAAATGTCTCGATATACATCAGCTCCGACTTTCCTTCCCGTGACCAGTCAGCCCGGTCAGGTGCCGTGCTGCTGCCCAGCCTTGAATAGGAATCGTCTGTCGGATTCAGGAAGATCGTGATATCCCGGATGACCTCCATAATTCCGGCAGCCGCCTGAATTGCCACATCTTCCCCGGCTTCATTCACCGCGTACAGGTTGATGTGGTATCCGTTTCCCGGCTGATCCGGCAGCGGCATCGGAGAGAAGTCCGCATACAGTCCGTGCCGGTCCGCAATTGTCCTGACCGCCATTTTGAATGTGGTGATCTGGTCGGCAGCCTTGAGCGGCTTCGCATAATGAAAGTCAATCTCATTCTGCCCCGGTCCCCGCTCATGATGGGAACGCTCCGGGGTCAGGCCCATCCGCTCGATCGTCAGATTGATCTCACGCCGGATGTTTTCACACTTGTCGACAGGCGCAATGTCAAGATAACCGGCGCGGTCATAAGGAATCTTTGTCTCCCGGCCTTCTTCATCCAACAGGAAAAGATAGAATTCACTCTCTATGCTGAAACGGAATTCTACGCCCGCCTCCCTTGCCCGCGCTGCTGCCTTTCGCAGAATGTCTCTCGTGTCACAGGCATACACCTCTCCGTCCGGCGTGCAGACGTCGCAGAACATGCGCAGCACCTTCCCGCTCTCCGAGCGCCAGGGCAGAATCGTCAGCGTCGCGGGATCCGGTTTCAGATACAGGGACGCGTACGGACTGTCCGCGAACCCGGCGATTTCCCGTGCGTTGATCGGCATACCATGGTCGAAAGCCTTCTTCACCTCACCCGGCATTACGGCAATGTTTTTCTGGACGCCAAACGCGTCCCTAAACGCAAGACGCACAAATCTGACATCCTCTTCCTCGATCTGATTCAACACTTCATCGGTTGTATAGCTCATATCTGATACCCTCTCATTTTCTCTGTTCCGCTTCAGGTTCAGGCGCAGTATTCTGCCAGACACCCTTATGGTGCCGGCATACATAACCAGGGTTGATCATTCTACCGTAACACTCTTGGCCAGGTTTCTCGGCTTATCCACATCCAGGCCTTTGGCGACACTGATATAGTACCCCAGCAGCTGCAGCGGGACCACCGCAAGAATCCCTGAAAAATGTTCCTCCGTCTGCGGGATCCGGATCACGAAATCCAGGCTGCCTAAGATGGCTTCCTCCTCCAGGTCTGTGATGCCGATCAGGTATGCGCCCCTGGCCTTGCATTCCTTCATATTGCTGATGGTTTTCTCCAGGAGTCTCTTCTGCGTCAGCACCCCGATCACAGGCGTCCTGTCTTCAATCAGACTGATGGTTCCATGCTTCAGTTCCCCGGCCGCGTAAGCCTCACTGTGTATGTAGGTAATTTCCTTTAGCTTCAGGCTGCCCTCCATGCTGATCGCATAATCCGCTCCCCTTCCGATGAAAAAGGCATCTTTTGCGTTTGCGTATTTCGAGGCAAACCACTGAATCCTTTCCTGCCCCAGCAAAAGTCTTTCGATCTTCTCCGGAATGGTTCTTAATTCCTGTATGCAGGAGCGGTACATATCTTCTTCGATTCTGCCCTTGACATAAGCAAGCCTGACTGCGAAAAGATACATCAGCATCAGCTGGGAAGAAAATGCTTTCGTGGTGGCAACCGCGATCTCCGGGCCGGCCTTGGTATAGAGCACATGGTCTGCCTCACGGGCGATGCTGGATCCTTCCACATTCACGATGCCGAGTGTCCGGATGCCTTTCTCTTTCGCAATGCGCAGCGCTTCCAGGCTGTCTGCCGTTTCGCCGGACTGGGAAATCACAATGGCCAGAGAGTTTACGGCAGGAAGAATTCTTCGGTAACGGAATTCCGATGCCAGTTCCACCCTGACTGGAATTTGTGCCATGTCCTCCAGCACATACTGGGCTGTCATTCCTGCATGCCATGCGGAACCGCAGGCAATGATGCAGATGGATTCCATCTTCCGGAGGAGCCCGTCGTCCAGTCCTGCAGCCTGAAAGCTGATCTCCCCGTCTTTTACGACGCTTTCGAGCGTGTTTCTTGCCGCCTGCGGCTGTTCATGGATCTCCTTCATCATGAAGTGCTCATAACCGTTCTTTTCCGCGCCTGCCACATCCCAGGTCACCTCGGATTGCGGAATGGCAGTCTCATCTCCGTTCAGGTCAAAGAAATGCACCTCTCCCGGCAGCAATCTTGCCGCCTGATGGTTTCCGATGTAATACACCTTTCTGGTATAATTCAGCATCGCTGTCACATCAGACGCCAGGAAGGTTTCATTCCCGGACACACCGATGATCATCGGGCTGTCCTTCCTTGCCGCATAGATCTCTCCGGGATAGTCACGGAACATCAGGGCCAGGGCGTAGCTTCCCCGGACTCTGACCATCATACGGTTGATTGCATCGATCGGTCCGATTTTGTACTTGTTGTAATAATAGTCCACAATCTTGATCGCGACCTCGGTGTCCGTATCGCTGTAGAATTCATACCCGTGCCGCAGGAGTTTCTCTTTCAGCTCCTCGTAGTTTTCGATGATCCCGTTGTGCACCCCGATCACATCGGACGTCGAGTAATCCGACTGTTCTTCCTGAAAGGCGCCGCTGATATGCGGATGCGCGTTCCTCTCACTCGGCTCCCCGTGCGTCGCCCATCTGGTATGGCCGATCCCGCAGTGTCCGGGCAGCATGCTTCCCTGCTCTGTCCGCTCCACCAGATGATGGATCTTCCCCATTGCCTTTGCCAGCCTGACGGTGCCCTTCTCATCGAGGACTGCCATCCCGGCCGAATCATAGCCTCTGTATTCCAGTTTCCCAAGTCCTTCCAGCAGGAGCTCAGCTGCCTGCCTGTGTCCGGTGTATCCGACTATTCCACACATAGTTCTCCCTTTTCTCCCCTCATTTTCTCAGTATAGCTCAGGTCTTGTCTGCCTGAAACAGTTTTTCTTCCGCTTCCCTTCATACAGACCAGGCTTCAGCTGCGGTCTCCTGCTGCCCTGACAAATTCCAGGAAAACCGGGTGCGGACGGTTCGGCCTTGATTTGAACTCCGGGTGGTACTGTACGCCGAGAAAAAACGGATGGTCTGCCAGCTCCACCGTCTCCACCAGACTGCCGTCCGGCGACTGACCGGAGATGACCAGTCCGCTCTGTTCCAGGATCCGGCGGTAGTCATTGTTGAATTCATATCTGTGCCTGTGCCGTTCCCGTATCTCCTTCTCCTGATAACAGCGTTCCATAATGGTCCCGGGGACGATGCAGCAGGGGTAACTCCCAAGCCGGAGCGTCCCCCCCTTGTCGATCTCATCAGACTGTCCCGGCATAAAGTCAATCACCCGGTGCGCTGACGGATGCGGGAATTCTCCGGAGCAGGCGTCCGGAATACCTGCCGCATGCCTGGCGAATTCGATCACCGCCACCTGCATGCCCAGACAGATTCCAAGGTACGGAACCTTCCTGTCCCTGGCATACTGCGCTGCCAGGATCATCCCTTCGATTCCCCTGTCTCCGAAGCCGCCCGGAACGAGAATTCCCTGCAAACCCTCGAGCATCTTCCCACAGTTTCCCGCATCGATCTGTTCGGAATCAATCCATTTGATGCTGACATGCGCGTCCAGCGCAAAT
>CAMIVF010000089.1 GCA_946401715.1 uncultured Clostridia bacterium
GGAGAATGAAGTGATACAAATTCTGATCTACGCGATGGTATACCTCGGCAGTGCGCTGATGGTGTACAATATCTTCTGCTTCATCCAGTTTGCCCGGTATATCAGAGAGATGAAAGCGTGGGACGGAAAGTCCTCTTTTCTCTATGTTCCGATCTTTCTGCTGGTGTTCTTTCTGCTGGGCTATCTGTCCATCGGCCTGTTTGGCCATCCGAGTCCGATCATGGCAGGCGTTCTGTTCGGGGGCAGTATCTTTGTACAGATCATGTACTGCCTTCTGAACTACATCGTCCATAAGGTGATAGAGAGTGAGCAGCTGAAGACAGAGCTGCTGGCGGCAGAAGCAAGCAGCCGGGCGAAGTCGAGCTTCCTGGCAAGCATCAGCCATGAGATGAGAACGCCGGTCAATGTCATCCTCGGGATGGATGCCCTGGCGCTGAAGAACCCGGGGGTTCCCGCGGAAATACGGGAACAGCTGGAGAAGATCGGGTTCAGCGCCCGTCATCTGTCTGAATTGATCGATAACCTGCTGGATCTGCAGGAGTCGGCGCAGGGCAGCTCCTCAGCCAAAGGAGAGCCGGTTCCTCTGCAGGAAGCAATCGGGCAGATCAATGCAGTCTACTCTTTCAGCTGCGGGGAGAAAGGGCTGATCTACCAGAGCTCTCTCGATGACGAACTGATTCGTTCCTATACCGGGGATGCCGCGCAGCTCAAGCGCGCACTGATGAACATTCTTGACAATGCCGTGAAGTTTACCGATGCGCCTGGGACGGTGCAGTTCACTGTGGAAGGAGATGCGGCAGGATCGGAAAGTGCGGTTGTGAGGTTTGTCATCTCAGACACCGGGATCGGAATGGAAGAGGACTTTCTGCCGAAGGTTTTCGAGGCATTTATCAAGGAGGACGACAGCACGACAAGCCGGTTCGGCGGAAGCGGTGTCGGTCTGACTGCCGCCTTCCATATCATCAGCGCAATGGGAGGGCGGATTGAAGCCCAAAGCAGGAAAAACGCAGGCTCCACCTTCACGGTAACCATTCCGATGATAACATCTCCTGTGCAGGAATGGGCACAGGCTCCCGAAGCGCAGACGGATCCGGCCGATGATCTGGAAGGGCGCAGGATTCTCATTGTAGATGATATCGAGGAAAACGCGGAGATTGTCGCGGATCTGCTGGAGATCGCGGGTGCCGAAAGCGACTGTGCGCAGAACGGGCAGATTGCGCTGGACCTGTTTGCGCAATCCGGGGTAGGAGAATATGATGCGATTCTGATGGATCTTCGTATGCCGGTGATGGACGGACTGGAGGCGACCCGCCGGATTCGTGCGCTGGAACGTGCGGACGCAAAGAGTGTTCCGATCATTGCCCTGTCCGCGAATACGTATGACAGCGATGTCCAGAATTCTTTGAAGGCAGGCATGAATTCCCATCTTGCCAAGCCGGCGGATTCGGAACTGCTCTATCAGGAACTGAGCAAATGGATTCGCCGCAGTATCAGGGAGGAGGCTGCAGACTGACATCATGATTGAGACAAAACAGATAGAACGGCCGAAGCTGATTCTGATTGCAGATGATATTGAACTGAACAGGGATGCGCTGGAGGTTGTCCTGGATGGACAATATAACCTTCTTTTTGCCGAGAACGGCAAAGAAGCGCTTGAGATCATGCGCATGCACAGGGAAGACCTGTCTATGCTGATTCTGGATCTCAACATGCCGGTCATGAATGGCTATGAGGTAATGGAGAGGCTCCGGGAAGATGAGCTGCTTCAGCATATTCCCGTGATTGTGCTGACTGCCGACAAGAGCGCAGAACTGCAGGCTCTGCAGATGGGTGCTGCAGACTTTATCACGAAGCCATTTGACATCCCGGAGATCATCCAGACGCGTGTCAGCAGGATTCTGGAGCTGAGTGAAGGAAAAAAGCTGATTTCCGCAGCGGAACATGACAGGATCACAGGGCTGTACACCCGGAATTTCTTCTTCGAGTATGCCGACAGGCTGTTCCAGTATCACACAGAGATGCAGATGGATGCCGTCGTCATGAACATTGAACAGTTTCATTCTGTCAATGCCGTGAACGGCCGGGAATTCGGCGACGGTGTTCTGAAACGGATCGGAGAGGAGATCCGCGCTTTTCTTGCCGGAACGAAAGGAATCGCCAGCCGCATAGAGGCGGACCGGTTTGATATCTACTGCCTTCACGGGCAGGATTACCGCGCTGTGCTGGACCGGTTCCAGAAGGCGATCAGCCGTTTTTCGCCAAATGTCAGCATTCACCTGCGTATGGGGGTGATGCCCTGGCAGGAGGGGGTCGAACCGGTTCTGATGTTTGACAGAGCACAGACCGCCTGCAATATGGTGCGCGGCGATTTCCAGAATCCCCTGATGATCTATAACAATGAGATGCAGGCGCAGGAGCTTCTGAACCGGCGTCTTCTGAATGATCTGTCCGTCGCGATCGCGGAGCGCCAGCTCCAGGTGTACTACCAGCCGAAATATGATATCCAGTGCTGTCCGCCCCGGCTGAGCAGCGCGGAAGCGCTGATCCGCTGGAAGCATCCTCAGCTGGGCATGATCTCTCCGGGAGAGTTCATTCCGCTGTTTGAGGGCAACGGCCTGATCAGCAAGGTGGACAATTTTGTGTGGGAGGAGGCCGCCCGGCAGGTTCGCGTGTGGAAGGAGCGGTACGGGTTTGTGCTCCCGGTATCGGTGAATCTGTCCCGCGCGGATGTATTTGATCCGACACTTGTCGACCGTGTCGTCCGGCTGATCGGGGAGAACAACCTGGACTTCAAGGATATGAAGCTGGAGGTAACGGAATCCGCTTATACGGACAAGGCGAATGAGGTCCTGAACACGGTCTGCTCCCTGAGGGAGATGGGATTTGAGATAGAGATGGATGACTTCGGATCCGGGTATTCTTCGCTGAACATGCTGTCCGATATGCCGATTGATGTGCTGAAGATGGACATGAAATTTGTCCGGAATATTGAGACGAGCGATACGGATATGCGGCTGGTGAAGCTGATTCTGGATATCGCAAAGTATCTCAAGGTAAAGGTGGTCGCCGAGGGTGTCGAGACCGAAGGACAGCTGCATCTTCTGAAGGATGTCGGCTGTGACCTGATTCAGGGATTCTACTTCTCCCGTCCGGTGCCGCCGGAGGAATTCGAGAAACTGATTGAGCAGGAAATCGCGATTGAAAGGAGCTGAACCATGACGCTTCAGGAGCTGTATCAGAATATTGGCGGAGATTACGGGCAGGTAATGCGCATCCTCAGGATGGAAAAGCTGGTGGACAAGCATATCCGGAAGTTCTCCCAAAACGACGTCGTGGAAAGACTTCTGGCTGCCGGACGGGCAGATGATCCGAACGAGTTGTTTGAGGCTTCTCATGCCATGAAGGGGATCTGCGGCAACCTCGGGCTGAAGGATCTGTGTGAGCTTTCCTCCAGGATTGCGGAGGAATACCGGCCCGGCAATCCGCGCAGGCTCAGTGATGAGGAGATCAGTCAGATGCTTGCGTTAATTGACGCAAAATATCAAAAGGCGAAGGAAGAAATCCTGCGGTATGAAGAAGGCTGACCGGTATATGGCCGGATCGTGCAAAAAGCATTCGCCCGGGAGCTGGTTATTCTGAAGAGGCTTGCCCGGGACAGGGAGCGGGGACAGGAAGTAAGGCATCATGGAGAAGGATTCAATTAAAGCATATAATGGGAAAACCGCACCGTATCTGTCTGCAGCCGGCGCATGGGCGCTTGCGTTCGGCAGCAGCGTAGGATGGGGCGCTTTTGTTATGCCCGGCAACACCTTTCTGCCGGTTGCAGGACCGGCAGGGGCCGCACTGGGGATCGGCATCGGCGCTTTGGTCATGCTGATTCTCGCAGTGAATTATCACTATCTGATGAACCGCTTCCCGGACGCGGGAGGCACCTATACCTATACCAAGAGATGCTTTGGCTATGATCATGGCTTCCTGAGCGCATGGTTCCTCATCCTGACCTATATCGCCATTATCTGGGCCAATGCGACTGCCCTTCCGCTGATTGCGAGAACCTTGCTGGGCGGAACCTTTCAGTTCGGGTTTGACTATGAGATAGCAGGATTTCATATTTATGCGGGAGAGATTCTGCTTGCTTCGGCGTCCCTGCTGCTTGCGGCACTGGCATGCCTGAGAAGGCGTCTGGCGGAGATCATCCAGATTGTCACATCAGTGCTTCTTCTGGTCGGCGTGCTGGTCTGCTTCGCTGCGGCATGGATGAAATTCTCCGGTACGGGAGCTTTCCTCAAGCCGGCGTTTTCACCCAGGCAAAGTGCGTTCGCTGGAACCTTCACGATCTTCGCTCTTGCTCCGTGGGCGTATGTGGGATTTGAATCGATTGCACATTCAAGCGGTGAGATGCGGTTTCCCAGAAAGCGTGTGTTTTGGATTCTTGCCGCTGCCCTCGGTGCCGGGGCGGCTGCGTACATTGCGCTGGTGCTTCTGGCCGGGATGACACAGCCGGAGGGAAATGCGTCCTGGACGGAGTACGTGGCCAACCTGGATCACTATACGGGTCCTGCTTCGCAGCCAACCTTTTTCGCGGCGGATGCCGCGATGGGAACGGTAGGTCAGGTATTGCTCGGCATCGCGGCTCTTTGCGGCATTCTGACAGGCCTGATCGGTCATTATACCGCGCTCAGCCGGCTTCTTTGCAATCTTTCGGAAGACAAATTATTTCCGGAGCGGCTCGGCAGGCTGGATAAAAACAATGTTCCGGCCTGTGCGGTCTGGCTCATCTTCGCGATTTCCGTGGTTCTTCCGTTTTTCGGCAGAACAGCCATCAGCTGGATTGTGGATGTGACGACGGTTGGCGCGACCATTGCGTACGCGTTCGCGTCCGCATCGGCGTGGAAAACAGCCTGCCGGGAAAAGAACCGGTTTATGAGAATCAATTCGATCGCGGGAATGATCCTGGCTGTGCTGTTCGCACTGGAATTTCTGATTCCGAATATTACTCTGGTGAAAACTCTGTCAACGGAGTCCTACCTGATTCTTGCCGCATGGGGGATTCTTGGATTTGTGGTCTTTCGGATTATTCTCACCAGGGATCAGGAACGCAGAATGGGACGTTCGATTGTTGCGTGGGTCGTGCTGCTGGGGCTGATCATTTTCACCTCAGGTGTCTGGCTGCGCCAGACAACGACAGCAACTGTCAAACGGGCGGTTACACGGATTGCGTCTGCGGGCGAGGAAACTGCGGGAGGGGAATCCGACCGGAGTCTGACCACAGAGGAAAAGGAGGATCTGAAGGAGGCGGTTCTTCAGAAGGAGCTGGACAGAGCGGACTCATCGGTTCGCCTCAGCGGTCTGATTCAGGCAGCCCTGGTAATCGCCGCTCTGATGATTCTTCTGGATATTTATTCGATCATGCAGAAGCGTGAGAAGCGGACGGAGATAGAGAAGGCGCTCGCGGAAAAGAGCAGCAGGGCGAAGACCAGCTTTCTCTCCAATATGAGCCATGAGATCCGCACGCCGATGAATGCGATTATCGGTCTGGACAATATCGCGCTGCGCGATCCGGACCTTACACCGAGAACCCGGGATCATCTTGAAAAGATCGGATCCAGTGCGAAGCATCTTCTGGGCCTGATCAATGACATCCTGGATATGAGCCGCATTGAGTCCGGACGGATGGTTCTGAAGAGCGAAGAATTCGCCTTCCAGGAGTTTCTGAACCAGATCAATATCATGATCAACGGACAGTGCCAGGACAAGGGACTGGCCTATGAGTGCAAAATAATCGGACAGGTCAGCGACTATTATATCGGGGACGACCTGAAGCTCAAGCAGGTTTTGATCAATATACTGGGGAATGCTGTGAAGTTTACGGATCCGCCGGGACAGGTGACCTTGTCAGCCGAAGAACTCGGCCGGTCCGAGGATATCTGCACGATGCGTTTTCTGATAACGGATACCGGGATCGGTATGGATGAGGAATATATCCCGAAGATCTTCGAAGCATTCTCCCAGGAGGATGCAACTGCTACCAATCGCTACGGCGGCAGCGGACTGGGCATGTCCATCACCCGGAACTTTGTGGAGATGATGGGAGGCAGGATCGACGTAGAGAGCAAGAAGGGAGTCGGCTCCACTTTCATCGTCACTGTCACGCTGCAGGTCTCCGACAGAAATGAAGCAGCGCGTGACGCCGGCTTCCTGCAGGAGGGCCCCGGGGCTGCGGCGGCGGACACGGGGGACGAGGATTCTCTGTCTCTGGAGGGCCGCAGGGTGCTGATGGCAGAGGATGTCGATCAGAATGCGGAGATTCTTGCCGACCTTCTGGAGCTGGAGGAGATTCTCTCCGAACGGGCGGAGAATGGCGAGGAGGCACTGAGAATGTTCGAAGACAGCGAAGAGGGCTACTATGACCTGATTCTGATGGATGTACGTATGCCGGTTATGGATGGCCTGAGCGCGACGCGTGCGATCCGGGCCCTGCCCCGTCCGGACGCGAAAACAATCCCGATTGTTGCCATGACCGCAAATGTATTTGATGAGGATGTGGAACAGTCCCTGAAGGCAGGCATGAACGCGCACCTGGCCAAGCCGGTGGAGCCGGATAAGCTGTATGAAACCATGGGCAGGCTGATCGCAGCGGATCCGGCAAAGACGGAACCGGAGGAAACGTAATGAATTTGTACAGAGAACTGAAAAGAAAACTGAGGATTCCCCTGCTCTGTGTGCTGGTGTGCGTTTTCCAGGTTTCGCCCTGCGCGGCTGCCGCCCGGCGGACTCCCTATCCGGCTGCGCAGAACAAGAAAGGGATCGCGCTGGGATGGGATATGGAGGAAGATTCGATCGAGCTGAATGTCTGCCATGCGACATTCAATTTTTCGCTCTCCGCGATCTTTGCTTATGAGGGCGAGAAGAATTCCCGCAGCTCGTATGCGTACACCTATAAGGGAAAGAAATACTGGTTCCGCAAGCCGAACATCAACTCGTATGACAGAACACTCGAAAAGCTGAAAAAGAACCATACCATCGTCACCGGTATTCTTCTGATGGAAAAACGCAGGGACCTGAAGCGGCTGATCTGTCCTTCCGGCCGGTCCAAAAAGGCTTACTTCTATGCCTGGAATATGGACAAGGGGAAAAACCAGAAGCAGATCGAGGCTGCGATCAGCTTTCTTGCCAAACGTTATAACGGCGGAAAACATGGAAATGTGGTCGGCTGGATCGTCGGAAATGAAATCGACAGCCCCAACGACTGGAATGAGGCGGGCAAGATCAGCTTTTCGAGCTACATGGATCTCTATGCCAGGATGTTTGAGGTGAGCTCGAAGATTGTCCGGAAGGCTTACGCGAACGCAAGACTGTATATCCCGCTGGATCATTTCTGGAACATGATCTATTCCAACAAATACACTGCCAGGGCCTGTCTGGAAACCTTTGCGGCGCGCATGAAGAAAGACGGATATGCATGGAACCTTGCCTACCACGCCTACAACGGGGACCTGATGCAGCCGTCCATTACCGATCCGCAGTATTTTGAAACGACGCAGGATATAGATTCGCCGATCATTACCATGAAAAACCTGAATGTACTGTCAGATTACATCAGGACGAAGTATGGTGAGAAAACCCGGATTATGCTGAGTGAGCATGGCTATTCCTCCACGTGGAATCATAAGAAGGTTTCCGCGCAGCAGTGCCTGGCCATCGCGCTGTCCTACTACCTCACACAGCTTGATCCGATGGTGGATTCGTTCATCTACTATTCCCAGGTGGACCAGAATGACCTGAAGAAGGTCGGCGCGTCCTTCGGTATCTGGAATGTTTCAAAGCATGAAAATGCAACGTCAAAGAAAAAGTCCTGGTCTACCTTCAAGTACATGGATACTGATCTGGACGATCCCATTCTGAAAAAGGCCAGAAGCACAGCGGAAAAGATGACCGGCCGGAAGGTGAAGCCGACGCGGAAGATCAGGAGAGCCGCGCTTAAAAGACGCGGGAAATACAGCCTGAAGAAGAAGCTGGCAAAGGGCTGGAAGGCATGCGGCGCTGTTTCCTCTGTCAGAAAGAAGGGCGGCGGATACACATTGCGCAGGGATACCTCCAGAAACAAGAATGTCTACTGGGGGCTGCAGCAGAATTTTAAAAAACTGAACGTTTCGTCCAGGCCGCATCTGGCACTGACCATCAAAAAGGGAAGGCTGACCAGAGGCAGAACACAGCTGCTGGTCCGGATTTTCAGCGGAAAGAAGAGTGTGTTTGAGACGTACGCGGATATCCGGTCCAAAAAGACGCAGCGTCTGCAGGCGGACCTGAGCCAGTGGCCGGGCAGGAAAGCGATCACCAGAATTGAGATTCTGATCAAGAGAGAATCCGGAAAGTGGAAGAGCAGGTCCGGAGCTGTCGTGGAGAAGATTGGATTTTTCTGATCACTCCATGCTGCAGTTCACTGCCCGTCACCAGGCCGCCGGCGAAGAGAAAAGAAAAGCGGCAGCAGAGGGTTGACACACACTCTTCTACGTGTTAAAGTGTTGAAAACCGTTGAGGAAGAGTGAGTAAGCGAAGACCTCCTTTCTACAGAGAGCTGCAGGCGGTGGAATTGCAGTGGAAGTGTTTTGGCCGAATGGACTTCTGAGGGCGATCAGAAACGGGCGGTACCGGTCCGGAGTATGGGAGACGGAGAAGAACCTCCGTGATCAAAGTTCAGCATATGTCAGTATGCGTTAAGTGGGTGTATTCTGATACACCAAGCCGGGTGGCACCGCAGGTTGAAAGATTTACCTGTCCCAGCAGCAACTGTCTGGGGCAGGTTTTTTTGTCCCGGAAACTGTTTTTCAGAAAGGAGCAAGAAAGATGTCTGAGAACAAGATCCCTTACAAGATTTACCTGACGGAAGATGAGATGCCGAAGGCGTGGTATAATCTGCGCGCTGATATGAAGAACAAACCCGCACCGCTTCTGAATCCGGGCACCGG
>CAMIVF010000090.1 GCA_946401715.1 uncultured Clostridia bacterium
AGATCAGGAATTGTATGATTCATTTTCTCTGGCATCGGAAGCGAACAGAAGGTGGCTCCGGTTTTTATATGATCGCAGGGAGGGCTTTACGCTGCTGATCCGCTGTGCCTCAGGAAGCCGGTATGAGAGTTTTAACCAGAAATGGACTGAGAAGATGAATGCGCTGGACAGTAAATACTACGAGGAAGCAAAGCGGCGCGGAATGACAACGAAGGAGATCTCAACGGAGGAGCTTCATGTCCTCACTTATGGTGTCTGGGCTCTTTTCTACGAGCCTTTCTTCCTGGGGTGTACCTGGGAGCAGATGGAACGGCACGCAGAAACGATCAGCAGGTTTCTGGACTGGCACAGTGCGTTGGGAATGAAGAAACCGGAATAACAGTTTAGAAAGATATAAGGGAAGCAGTCACACAGAATTCCTTCCAGTGAAGTCGTGGAAGGGATCGTTTTATGGAAAAGGATAATGACATTATCGGTAATATCCATACCAGTGGACCATGTGTGGTTTCAAAGAAGCGGGTATCATAGAGAAGAGGAAATCATTCAGAAAGAACGGAGGCAAAACATGAGAGAAAAGATCGGAAAACTTGTACTTGTGCTTATGATGACAGTGGTCGTGCTGTCGTGCACAGCTCATGCCGGCGAGACAGAAGCGGATGCACAGGAGAAAACCAAAACGCAGGACGTGGCAGCCGGACAGCAGGATCAGAACGATGAGGAACCCCGTGAGTCTGTGGAACAGAAACTGCTGGGTCAGGTCAAAAAGGCACTGCCGGTCATTCTTGGTATGGCAGGAGATGACCCGTTAAGCCAGAAAGAATGGATTCTTGATCAGGTAAAGAAACTCGTGAAGGATCCCGATCAGTATTCGGAAGATTTCTGGGATACTCTTTTCGGAACCGGGGCAGATGGAATCTCAAAAGAGGGCGACGCGGAAGAAACCGGGACAGTTGAATTTACCATGGAACTTCCGGATCCGGTCAGCATGCCTGATACTTACTCTGTTGCCTATCATCGTCTGGATAAAAAGAAAAATGAAGTCACAACACTTCTCGAAAGGGATGCGGACGGCAACATCCATTATCTTGACGGGGAAGAGGAGCTGGTGTTTGTCAAGACGGAAGAGGGGTTCTACATGTATCCTGTTCTGGCAGACGGAGCAGGATTCGGTGAAGGAGACGGTGTATTGCTGAGCGCCAGAAGCGTGCGCGAAAAAACAGCACCTTTCTGGAACTGTGCGGATCAGACTTTCATAAAGTGGCTTGGTGCTGAACGTACGGAAGAGACAGAATATCTCGGACGGTCCTGCGGTCTTTATCACGCGGAGCCTGGTACCATTACCTTCACGTACCAGTGTGACATGGTGATCGATGATGAGACCGGGATCTGCCTCTGCTATACGGCTGACGAGCTTCTGAAAGGCGCGGTATACAACATCACGGAAGAGAACAAGATTGAGATCGATATCGGCGACTACGATATCGGCGGAGATGAAATGAATTTCTATTGTACAGCATTTGATACAGAGAACGTTTCTTTTGAAGTACCACAGGTCTGAGATTTCGGTATTCGCCTGTTGACGAGCGGCTTAGAGGGTTTTGCCTTTCAGACGCTCATAACAGAGGAGACTGGCTGAAGCAGAGATTAAACTGGTTTTCAAGGAGGGTAATAATGCTGTTCAACAGTTTGAGTAAACTGAAAAGAACGATGGTCATGGCGATCATTTTCCTTCTGTTTACGGGTCTTACAATGTTTGTCGTTCCGGTATCCTATATCCCGGTTCTGGGAAAAGCGCTTGGTTTTTATCTTCTGGTTCTGTCGATTCTTAAGATACTGGATTTCATAAGCAGCAAGAAGGCGATGATCAATTATATCGGGCTGACACTTGGCCTTCTTGCCGGATTCTTTGGAATTCTGCTTTATGCCATTGACGGTCTGTTTCTGACATTGCTGAACTGGCTAACCGGTACACTGCCGATCGTGCTTGGATTTATGGGGCTGTACCATGCCCTGACGTATGCCCGGCGCTCCGGAAGAAAGGGATGGTGGTTCCTCATCATTCTGAACTGCCTGCTTCTTCTGTTCGGTACGATTCTTTTTGTGAATCCATGGGCAGATGATCCACGAGCCGTTTTGTGGGTAATCGGAGGAACACTCTTCTATTCTGCATTGGTCTATGTGATCAGCCTGTTCTGGATCTGGCCTTTTCAACAGCAGACAGCATAGCCGATCAGAAAGACCGGAACCAATCAGATATAAACCGGCGTTTATAGGGGAGAGCAGGTTGATCAGGATCATCAGGATCGAATGTAGAGGAGTGATTAAATCATGTCAGAACAGCAAAACACTGAAAAGGGAAAAAAGACAAATAAGAAACGTGCCGCCGCGATAGTGGGTGTGTTTGCGAAGCACAACTTTTACAGCAACGGATTCACACCTGAGGAGTTCAGGACAACTCTGGAAGACCTTGGTCCGACTTACGTTAAGATCGGACAGATCATGTCCAGCCGGACAGACATGCTTCCCAGGGAATACTGCCAGGAGCTGGAGAAGCTGCGCAGCGACGTCAAACCGCTTTCGGCGGAAGATGCCCGCGCCGTGATTGAACAGGAGAGTGGAAAAAGCATCGATGCACTGTATCGTGAATTCAGAGATGAACCGCTTGGCTCCGCATCGATTGCGCAGGCTCATTACGGAGTGCTGAAGGATGGAACCAGAGTCGTTACAAAAGTACAGAGGCCGGGGATCGCCGACATGATGCGGGAGGACTTTGTTCTTTTGAAGAAGCTTGCCGGGATGGTGAGTATGTCGGCGGAAGATGAGGAAGGCTCTGAAGCAGTTGATCTGAAGGGAATCCTGGAGGAGCTGGAAAAGGTTACCTGGGAAGAGCTGGACTTCAGGGTTGAGGCGGATCATACCAGGATGTTTCGTGAGCTGTGTATTGAAGACGAAACAGTGGTTTCTTGTCCGAAAATCATTGATGAGCTGACGACGGAACGCATCCTGACGATGACCTATGTTGACGGGTATTCTGTATCGCATAAAGAACGCCTGATACAGGACGGGTATGACTGTCTGGAAATCGGGAAAGCGCTCACGAATAATTATCTGCATCAGGTATTGGACGCTGGCTTTTTCCATGGTGATCCGCACCAGGGAAATATCATGATCAGCTCCGGGGTTCCGTGCTGGATTGACTTCGGGATGGTGGGACGGCTCAGTGATGAGAATATCATCGCGGTCCAGAACCTGATCTTTGCGCTGGTGCAGGAGGATGCGGAGGCGCTGACCAATGCGGCGCTGGCGATGGGAACTGTGCATGGAAAGCTGAACAAGGCGCGCCTTATGGATGATCTGGAAGGGATCAGCTCCAGATACATGTCGGCTGCAAATCTGAAGGATATGGACGTCGGGAAGCTGATGACTGAACTGACAGATCTTCTGAATGAGCATCACATTTCTGTCTCCGCAGAGTATACGATGATGGTCCGGAGCCTGGTCACGATGGAGGGGGTACTGGAGGTGCTTTGTCCGGAACTGGACCTGTTTGACTTTCTGCGCGAGAAGCTGTTGTCGAGGGCAAAGGAAAACTTTGATATCAAAGAAAAACTGACCTCCTCTGTGGAATCACTGGCGGCGGGTGCTCTGCGTACCGCAAAACTGCCCGGACTGGCGACGGACGTATTGAGGAACCTTGTGAAGGGCAGGTTGAAAATCGGTTTTGAGGTGACGGGATATGAAGAACCGCTTCATGTGCTGATCAATGTGATCAAGAACGTAATGCTTGCAATCTTCGCCTGTGTGCTGTTCAGTGGATCCTGCATGCTCTACAGTGCGCAGGTAACACCGATGGTTGATGGCATGCCGCTCTTTGCGCTGATTGGATTTGCGGTTTCTATCGCACTTGCTATTTATTCCATCAAAAAACTGGTCAAAGCAGCAGGGAAACGTTGAAGAAGTCTTTGAGATAATCGTAAAATTCATAACACCGTTTCGTTTTCCATTGCAGCACGATTATGAGGGAATGATGCTCAAATGAAAAAGATCAGTGGATGGATCGGGCGTTATATGGCGCTTATCGTATTGGCGGTGGCGGCGCTTGCGTTGTTCGTTCCGAAAAGCTGCCTGTGGATACAGACCTCCTGGGTAAACTACCTGTTGATGGTGGTCATGTTTGGAATGGGACTGACGCTGCAGTTCGATGATTTCGCAGCGGTTTTCCGCCATCCGAAGGATGTGCTCATAGGGTGTGCCGCACAGTTTACCATCATGCCGCTTCTGGCTTTCGTGCTTGGAAAGGTGTTTGGGCTGGAGGCAGGTCTTCTGACCGGTGTGATTCTGGTGGGGACCTGTCCGGGAGGAACGTCCAGCAATGTGATAACATTTTTAAGCAAGGGGGATGTTGCTTTATCTGTTGGAATGACCAGTGTTAATACACTTCTTGCTCCGTTCCTGACACCGGCTATCACATGGCTGCTTCTGCGGACATCAGTCACGGTGGATGTCGTGAGCATGTTCCTGTCAATTATCAAGGTGGTGATTGTTCCGATCGGGGCAGGTTTCATTATAAACAGGCTGTTTGGAAAATATACCAAGAAGGTGAAGGATGCCCTGCCCATCATCTCTGTCATTGCCATCACGTTGATTGTGGCTGCCGTCGTATCCCATAACGCTGAGAGGATTCTGGACACAGGTGCGGTTGTATTTGTGGTTGTAATCCTGCATAATCTGCTGGGATATGCAGCCGGTTATCTTGTGGGCTGTGCATTGAAATTACCGCTGTATCAGAAGAAGGCATTATCCATAGAGGTGGGAATGCAGAATTCAGGCCTGGCCACGTCACTGGCAGGCACTGCATTTCCAAACCTGGCAATGGTGACAGTACCGGGAGCAATCTTCTCGGTGTGGCACAACATATCGGGAGCGATTCTTGCAAATGTATTTATCAGGATGGGGGACGAGGACAGGAAAGGAGGAACAAAATGCCCAGAAAAAATGTACTCAAAGATTTGATTGTTTTATGGATGGCTTTGATCGCGCTCGTATGTGCGGCAGTGAACCTTCATATTTCTCTGAACATGCTTGAAGGAAAGAAATAAAGCACAGTCTGCCGATCGGCACGATGCCGGGAATTCTTTATAAGGAGCAGGTATTTCAGATGGATCCCGGCGACCGGCTGTTTGTCTATACCGATGGCGTCCCGGAAGCAGTCAATCAGGATGGCGGACAGTTTGGGACGGATCGGATGCTTGACGTGCTGAACCGAAATATGGATGCCGGATCGAAGAAACTTCTTTCGCGGCTAAAAGAGGAAGTCGATGCTTTCGCGGGGGAGGTTCCGCAGTTTGATGATATAACGATGCTGTGTTTCCATTACATAGGAAAGGAATAAAGATTTGAAGCGTTTTGGCCTGAGAGTTCTGTTAACAGTGCTTCTTGCTGCCGGCCTGGTCGTTGTCTTCAGCTGGGTTGTTGCCTGGCAGAACTACAGAAGTCTTTCCAGGGAAGCAGCGAAGGAAGAGTATCTGACCCGGGAAGCAGTCAGCGATACCCTGAGTATTCTGTCTGAAACGTGGAAGGATTATGAGAAGAAGATCATCAACCGGTACGAGATGGAGGCGGTCTTTGCTTCGCTTGCGCTTCAAAATGTCATCGATGAAGAGGGCGCAGTGGATGGCAGCCAGGAGAATGGTCTGGTGGTCAGCATTCAGGATGGCAACCTGGCTTCTTCTGATCCGGCTGTTGGTACATTTGGACTGGACGCGTCCTTGTTTCAGAGAAAACATGGCTCCTTTTCCGCTCCGAATCAGCCGACAACCTATGTGGCATACAGTAAAATCGGGGATACATCCAGCTATTATGTGAAGTGGTATGAAGATACCATAATTGAAGATATTGTCAGAGAATCGGTGGATGTTCCCGCCATTATGAGATGGGCAGAGATTACGTACGATGTGCCTGCCATCTTTATATCCTGCGATCCGGACAGTGGAGAGATCTCAGGAATCCTTTACAAAAACGACCGCTATTTTTCGGACTGTGAAAGCCTGGAGGATCTGGGTCTTACGCGGGAAAACCTGGAGGAGAATGAAGCGGAAGCTTCCGGCTCACTGCATTATAATGAAGCTGAATTCTCTTATGTTTCAGGGACGCTGGCAATGCCGGCAGGATATATCATTCTGCTGGAGCAGAAGCCGGATCTGTATGCGAAGGCTTTTATTCAGGGAGGATACATGATTACTGCCGTAATCATTCTGCTGACGACACTGATTGTCAGCGGCTTTTCCCTTTATCCATATGTAAAAAACAATATCCTTACCCTGGAAGAGGAAAAAGTTTATATGCCCTCTCATGTCAGGTCAGCTGCGTCTCTGTTCGGCGTACTCGGAATCGTTATCATTGCTCTGTGCGGCATGTTCAGCTATGCGCTGAATGAGACGTATGACGATGCGCTCAGGGGAAGGAACCGCCTTGAAATGATGAGTGACAGTATTTCCATGTATGCAGAGCGGTACAACAGGAACATGCAGTCCTTTCATGAGATCTATCTCGATTATGGCAATCTGATCGCCGGGTTTCTTGATACCTACCCGCAGCTTCGGAATTCTGAAACTTTGTCGACTCTGGCAGACAGCATTATGGCTTCTTCCATCACCCTGTATGATTCCGATGGCCGTGAGACGGTGAGCAGCGGCCGGTGGAACGGTCTTGAACTGGGGAGGGAGCCGGATTCTTCCACCTATGACTTCAGGAGGATTCTGAGAGGTGTCCCCAGTATTATTCATGATTTGGAGACCGATGAAGTAACAGGGCTGAATGAGATGAGGCTGGGAATCCAGATCAGAGATGACGCAGCAAAAGACCAATTCGGAGTGATGATGATCTGTGTTGATCTCTCTGCAATGACAGATCAGAGTATTGATCCGGAAACGTCTGTCAGGCAGATCTTTTCCATCCTGTCTGACGATAAGACGACTCTCTGGCTCACAGACGCGAAAACCGGTCAGGTGCTTGTTTCCAGCAAAGGAGAACTGGAAGGAAACAAAATCACAAGCCTGGGCCTTGAGAAGTCAGACCTGAAGGACAACCTGATGAAGGCATTGTCCACGGAAGAGGGAGACTTCCTGGTGCTGTCCTTGTCTATGGAAGCATGGGAGATTCTTGAGTGGGCAGGCGCGTCAGCGGGCATGATCTTATACGGCAGAGAGCCGAAAACATCGAACCTTTTCGGAATACTTGGCAATGCGGCAACCGGGTGCATCCTGTTCCTGGTGATCTACAGCTTCCTTGCATGGCTGATTCTCTCCGGATATACAGCAGAGTATTTCAATACATATAAACACGTGAAAGGGGCTGTTGACCCGAAGAAGAAACTGAACCGGATCCGAAGGGCAGTGGCAGCGGCCACTCCTGTCAGGAAGGGCATCATAGCAATGGAGATCACCACGGCATTTGTTTTGCTGCAGATTGTTCTCATCGCGAATTCGAACTCATCTTCCGCAAGAAGCACGGTTTACTATTATATTTCTGCCGGTGACTGGGAGAGAGGCTTCAATCTGTTCTCGCTCGCAGCGATTGTGATTCTGATGGCAAAGATAGCGCTCCTTTTGATTGGTCTTCGTTTTCTGATGACCATCTGTTCCTCATTTTCCGGTCCCAAGGGAAAAACGATCTTTCGCCTTATCTCCAATGTCATGCTGTATGTGGCTGTGATTGTCCTCCTGATCCGGATATTCGAATACCTTGGGTTCAGCCCCGCGGCGATCGCGGCCGGCATGGGATCCCTGGCCCTGGCGATTTCTCTGGGTGCGCAGAATTTTGTCGCGGATATTTTTGCCGGCCTGACATTACTGTTTGAGGGAACCGTCCATGTCGGAGATAATGTAAAGATTGCAGTAACCGCAGCCCCGGAGTATCAGGGGAAGATCGTGGAGGTCGGTATCCGGAGCATCAAGCTGCTGACGCGTGAAGGCGATCTGGTCACATGCAGCAACAAAGATATTAAAACGATCAAAAACCGTACACAGTTGAACTCCCTCGTCATCTGTGAGGTGGTGGTATCTTCCTCGATTTCCGCAGACGACCTGGGGCAGATGCTGGAGAGAGAGCTTTCTGAGATTGGCCGGACAGACCGACAGATCCTGAGCGGCCCTGCCTACAACGGAATCACCTCCATCGGCAATGGAACGATGACGCTGTCTGTAAGCGCGGAGTGCAGGGATGAGGATTATGACGATGTCAGGGCCAGACTGAATGTCTCCCTGCAGGGGATTTTCAGAAAACATGGCTACAGTATCTGAGGATGGATGACAACCGTTGTCAGGTCACTGCTATGACAGACGGTATCATCCGTGATAAGATGAGTTGGATATTGCGGGCCTGACTCAGAGAGAACAGGAGGTGGTTCAAGCGGACAGCGGAAATGGCGAATCATACGAAATCAGACAATGGAGATCGGCTGATGTCACTGACGGCATTGGCCCGGAGAGTACATGCTGATGCTCAGACAAAGTACAAGTCTTAAGTACAAGATAAGGCGGAATGCAGCATCATAACAGGAACATATTCCCGAGTTATACAATCAATTATACGAAGAAATGAATTGAGTAATATCCGGTAGCTGCGGATAGAAGAGTATTTAACCTCCTCATAGTGATATGCGGGAGGCTTTTCTATATGTAAGCACATCAGAAGCAGGAAGGTTTCGGGTCTATTTTAGGGTTGATATTCCGTAAGACGAAAAATATATAATAATATCTGAAAGGAGATATGTTATGGCTAAGATGGGGCGTCCTAAGAAGGCAGTCATTAAAGACAAGTCAGTCACTGTTAGGCTTTCTCCGGAAACCTATCAGAAATTAATGTCATATATCTCTGCTACAGGTCAAACAATAACAGAAGTAGTC
>CAMIVF010000091.1 GCA_946401715.1 uncultured Clostridia bacterium
GTGGAAGCCTTGTCTCCGAGCTGAGAGGAGGGATAGAATTCCATCTTGAGGCGTCCCTCGGAGCACTCCTCGATCAGTTCGCCCAGTGCAAGAGCGCCTTCAGCCTGCGTTCCGGTTGCCGGATAAGTCACGGAATACTTCACAACTGTTTCAGCTGATGCTGCAAATGCCATTGCAGCTGCCATTACTGTTACCGTTCCCATCAGTGCCAGTGTCTTTTTCATGATTTTTCTCCTTTTCTGTAATTTATATTCATTTTAATGTGTACATGATTATGTTTTTCAACGTTTAAGCTGTCCGGATCAGATTGCCAGCCCCAGAGCGGTCGGCACGGCCAGGACCAGGAAGGGGATGTAAGTGATCATCAGCAGTACGATGACCTCTGAAATCAGGTAGGGAATGGTTCCCTTGATCGCCTTTTCAACCGGCAGCTTGCCGATCTTGGCTGCTATGAACATGCAGTAGCCCAGCGGCGGAGTGATATTGCCGATCGTCAGGTTGAACGCCATGATGATGCCGAAGTGGATCAGGCTGATCCCCATTGACGCTGCAACCGGTGCAAGGATCGGAGCCAGAATGATGACAGATGCTCCGCCATCCATGAACATGCCCATGATGATCAGCAGGATATTGACCAGGAGCAGGAACACATATTTGTTGCTGGTGATCGAGAGGATCAGGTTGTTTACCAGCACCGGCATCTGCAGTGCGGTCAGGCCGTAGCTGAATACCTTTGCGCATGCAATGATCAGAAGAAGCGGTGCCGCGCTGTTAACGCCCTGCAGCAGGATCGAGGGAATATCTTTAAACTTCAGTGTTCTTGTGACAAACAGACTGACCAGCAGACTGTAGACTACAGAGATGGCGCCGGCTTCAGTCGGTGTCATGATGCCGCCCATGATACCGCCTACTACGATCAGAGGCATGCCCAGCGGGATAAGTCCGTCCAGAATGGTCTTTCTGATCTCACTTCCGGAAAGCTTTTCCGTTCTTCTCGGGAAATGTACCACGCTGTTTCTGAGAAGGACCACTACCATCAGCACCAGGCCGCAGAGGATACCGGGAACAATGCCGCCCATAAACATGGATCCTACTGAAGCGCCGACTGCTGTCGCATATACTACCATGATGATGCTCGGCGGAATGATGGGGCCGCAGGTGGAGGCGCCTGCCACAACACCGACTGCCTCGGAGACCGGGTAGCCTTCCTTGACCATTGCCGGGATCAGGATGCCGCCCATGCAGGAAGCTGTTGCCTGTGCGGAGCCTGTGATGCCGCCGAAGAACATGCTGGCTACGATCGTAGCATGGGCCAGGCTTCCGGGAAGTCTTCCGATCAGGAGCATTGCAAACCTGATCAGTTTTTCTGTGATGCCGCCCCGGTTCATGATCTCACCGGCCAGCATGAAGAAGGGAATGGCCAGCAGCGGCAGGCTGCCGATGCCATTAAAGATAGACTGTGCGACCGCCAGCGTCGCGACCGGCGTATTCGTTGTCTGTGCAAGCGCTACCAGGCTGAGCACACCTGTAAACAAGAGTGATACGTAGATCGGAATACCTGCCAGAATAAAGACGAATGTCAGAACAACCAGCAGTGCGATAATAACTCCTACATTCATGGTTCTTCTCCTTTCTTTATTCTTCGGGAACCGGATCGTCGATCACTTTTCTTCTGATCGCCCGCAGGTATTCATAGATCATCAGCGCAAATCCGACAGGGATGGACATGTAATAATACATTCTGGGTACTCTTAAGACCGTGCTGAGCATCGTTCCTGCCAGGGTATACTGCCTAGTGCAGATGAACAGGAAGATCAAAAAACCGATGGTGATCGTCATGAAGACGGCCCGGATCGCGATCCTGACATTCTTCGATTTCGGTTTGCTTGAGAGCATTGTAAACTCCGTGTGACTGTTTGTGCGTACGGCTCTGGCGCTGCCGATCATACCCATGGCCACCAGAAGCGCCTGGTTCACTTCATCCGCCCAGAGAAATCCTGTGTGGAAAATATACCTTGCGATCACGCTGGCCGTTGCTATACATACGACAGCGAACATCGTCGACGCACATACGATATTCTCAAACCAGCGGATGATCAGATCAATTACATCCAAAGCTTTTTTCATCTTTCCTTCTCCTGTTTCCTAACTGTGAAAACCTTCAGGTCTCTTCTGTAAACATCCCCGACTGCAGTTCTTCTTTACAGTTACAGTATAGCCAATGCCGGTCAATAAATCTAATATATGAAAAATAAAATATAATAGTTTTAATCTATTATCAAATCTATGCCCACCACATGCCGGATTTTTCTTCAAATATAGCACATGATCTGACCATTTCGACTGCCTTTCCAAGCCCTTCCATACGATTCATAAGGCTGTCTTCATGTTCAATGCTGATCGTGCCGTCATAGCCGGTCTTGCGCAGTTCCGAAAAGATATCTTTCCAGTATGCCGCATCATTTCCGTACCCGACCGTCCTGAAGATCCACGAGCGATGCAGTTCATCACTGTAATGCTTCGTATCCAGTACGCCGTTCTGTGCGATGTTATACCGATCCATGCGCACATCCTTGGCATGTACATGATAGATCATTCCTTCAAGGGAACGGATCACCATGACCGGATCCATGCCCTGCCAGAGCAGGTGGCTCGGATCAAAATTGGCACCGATTTCCGGACCAACTGCATCCCGCAGCCTTTTTAGTGTTTCTACATTGTAGACGCAGAACCCCGGATGCAGCTCCAGTGCGATCTTTGTTACTCCGTTTTCTTTTGCGAATGAAACAAAATTCTTCCAATAAGGTATCAGGACTTTGTTCCACTGATAATTCAGAATGTCAAGATAATCCTCCGGCCAGGAGCAGGTCACCCAGTTCGGATTCTGAGAAGTCTCGCTGTCGCCGGGACACCCGGAGAAGCATGTGATCGTATCAATGCCAAGCTTTCCGGCCAGGCGGACAGTATTGCACATGTCTTCATGATATTCCTCTGCTCTGACGGGATCCGGATGCACCGGATTGCCATGGCAGGAAAGGGCGCTGATGGTGATCCCGCTTTGGGCGATCAGCTCACGGAATTTCTCCAGTGCGGCCGGATCAGCCAGCAGTCTCTCCGGATCCACATGGGCTTTCCCGGCATATCCGCCGCATCCTGGCTCGATGCATTCTATCCCCAGTTCCCTGAAGCACTTCAATGCTTCTTCCAGGGGCCGATCCTGCAGCACATTCGCTACTACGCCAATTTTCATATCCGGTTTCCTCCTGTTATACCGTGATCCACTTCCCGCTGCAGGCGCTCTCATACAGTTTATCCACAATATTCATGATGTGGAGTCCGTCTTCAAATGTCGCGAACGGATTAGCGGGGACCTCGCCGCGGATAGCGCCGTAAATAGCCGTGAAATTCTGCTTAAAAGCGTCCGGGAACCCTTCCGCATGTCCGCCGGGATAGCTGATCACAGACGCGGTCGCGGGATCTACAAGTGCGGGATCTTTTGTGAGCAGCATATTCGGTTCGCTGCGGCGTCCGATCAGCAGATCATTGACCTTCTCATTGTCCCATTCAAGTGATTCTTTTGTTCCGGCCACACGCAGAACAGTCTGGTTTTTCTTTCCTGAGAAGACCGCCGAGAACGCAGCCGTTCCAACCGCTCCGCCGTCGAAGCGCAGGATGATGCAGGAGAAATCTTCTGTATCGATCGGCACTTCCTTCGGCCCTTCTTCGGTCATCTGTGTTCTGGTCGGATAGATCGTCTTAAACTCGGCGAAAACCTCTTTCACCTTCTGCCCGGTCACGTATTCCGCCAGATCGATCCAGTGAGATCCCAGATCTGCTGTCGCTCTTGTTTTCCCGCATTTATCCGCCAGGATCTTCCAGCTGAAATCTGTCTTATACTGCAGCCAGTCCTGCAGATATCCGCCTTCCACAAAGAACACATCTCCCAGTTCCCCGTTCATCACCATTCTTCTCATCTGGTGAGGGATCGGATAATATCTGTTATGGAAATTCAGCGCGCCAATCAGCCCGTTCTTTTTTGCGGCATCTACCATCTCCTGCGCTTCCTGCGCATTCATGGCCATCGGCTTTTCACAGATCACATTGATCCCGCGCTCGAAAGCCGCCATGACGACCTCTTTATGCATATGGTTCGGCGTACAGACGTGGACACAATCCGGTTTCACCTCATCCATCATCTGTCTGTAATCCGCATATCCGGCCGGTACGCCAAGCTTCTGTGCCTTTTCTGCAGCACCGAAGCTGTCGGCGATCGCGACAACGTCCACATAGGGAACTCTGCGGAGCGCTTCAACATGGGCCGCGCCGATAAATCCCATCCCGACAACTGCTGCTTTTAAACGTTCCATAGTCAACCTCCATTTCCGTGCGCGGTGCGTGTGGCACTTGTGCCTCGCGGTGCGCGCGACTCCATTTCCGTGCGCACGAATTTTCTTATTACTCTGCCGCGATCGCGATCGCGCCCATCAGTGCAGCTTCATATCCCAGCGCTGTCGGCAGGATCTTCACGTCCTGCATCTGGGCAAATGTATATTTCCGAATGCTTCTTTGTATACCGGGCATGAGCCAGTTCAGGGATGCCGCTACACCTCCGCCGATGATCACAGCCTCCGGATCGAGGATATTGGTATAGTAGGAAATACCTTTTCCCAGATACTCCCCCGCCTTTTCAAAGATCTCTCGCGCCTTTGCATTTCCGGCTTCGGCAAGCTTTGCGTTTGCGGCACCGGAGGGAGTTTCTCCGATCGCCTGAAATGCTGCGCCAAAGTCTTCGTCTTCAAGGACGGCTTCGCTGATCATCCTGGTCAGCGCAGTGCCGGAGCCATGCGCCTCCAGGCAGCCCAGCTGTGAACAGGGGCATCTGGCAGGATTCTCATATTCCACTTTCAGATGTCCGAATTCCCCGGCATAACCGTGCGCGCCGCGGACCAGTCTGCCATCGCAGACCACTGCTCCGCCGACGCCGGTAGATACAGTCATCCATCCGAAGTTTTTATATTCCCTTCCCAGACCGAAGCGCAGTT
The DNA here is from genome assembly GCA_946401715.1 of uncultured Clostridia bacterium. GTDB lineage: Bacteria > Bacillota > Clostridia > Lachnospirales > Lachnospiraceae > Porcincola. Next base: position 5,043 of record CAMIVF010000091.1, read on the forward strand.
CTCCGACCGCGCATGAATTTACATCATTTTCGCAGACGATCCGGGAAACACCCAGCATTTCTGAAAGCCAGGCCTTGACGGGGATGTCCGTCCAGCCGGCATAGACTGCGCGGAGCAGCACGCCTTTTTCCCGGTCTACGATACCCGGCAGATTGACGCCGATCCCCGATACGTCTTCAGAAGAAAGGCCGCACTTGTGCAGCTGCTTTCTGAAGATGCCGCAGCACACCCTGAGATGTTCGCGGCAGTCCCGTGTATCCGTGACAAACTGCTCGCTTTCATAGATCTTTCCGGTCTCATCAGCCAGCGCTATGATCGTCTTTGTTCCCCCAATATCAAAAGCCCCGATATACATACGCTTCTCCTCTTACAAGAACACCCCGGCGTTCTTCACCTTATTGTCTGGCACTCAGGATCTCCCTCTTAATGTCCTGGGAAATGGCATGCTCCAGAATAATGTGGATGTCTTCCACGACGCCGTAGTTCTTAGATCTGATGACGATCGGGAAATCAGAAAGACCGATCAGTTTCCCGTTGTAGTCGCCGACGATGCAGATCGTTTTTGCGCCTTTTTCCTGCGCGTATTTGTGTGCCTCCACAAGATTTCCGGAGCTGCCCGAAACGGACAGGGAGATGACAAGATCTTCGGGCTCCAGGAAGTTTTTCAGCTGTTCAACCATCGTCTGGTCATAGGCGTTGTCATTGCCATAGGCTGTAAAAATCGAGCTGTGGTCAGACGGAGCAAAGATCTTCATTCTAACGGAATGATCAACATTGATGCCTTTTCCGAAGTCGCAGACCCAGTGGGAGGCTGCTGCCGCGCTGCCGCCGTTGCCCAGTACAAAGACATGTCTGCCGTTTTTCCTTGCTTCATCCAGCATTGTCTCCAGCTTCACAATATCTTCTCTGCTGATCATATTCAGCGTTTCTTTTAATTCATCAGAATAGAGATCAAAAAACATGATTATCCTCCTTTTTCAAAAATCAATTCTCCGAATACACGAACTCGCCGATGTATTCACTTGCATATTCACTCTTGTCATCATCAAGCAGGTCATAGCCTGCGCGGCTGTACAGATCGAGCTGAGGCGGGGTGGCAATTCCCAGGGTCACGAAGGGTTCTGTGTTACCTTCCGGGTTTCTGGTTCCGTGGTAAACGCCGGGAGGCGCAAACACGATATCGCCGGCTTTGCAGGGGATCCATCTATCATACAGATAACATTCGCCTTCTCCGGAAAAAATGATCAGGATCTCCTCGGAAATCGGATGTACATGAGGTGCAAACTCCTTGCCGGGTTCATGGAAACCTACTGCAATATTCGTATTTTTGCAGCCCATCTTCGGGTTCAGTGCAAAGTGAACCACATGGCCGTTGGGCATTGTCCAGGTCTCACCGCCGCTGATGGAAAACTTACCGCCGAATTTCTGGACATATTCTTTCTTTGTCATAGTTTTCTCCTTTTTTCATCGTTTTTATCAAGTCAGTTGTAATTCCACGCTGATCAAAATTTAATGACCGCTTTAATCGCCGCGCCGCTTCTTGCGTCCGCGAAGGCCTGCAGGGCATCTTTATAGTCATAGACTGTGATCATCTTGCGCAGGTCATCCTGTATCTGGATGACTTTGTCAAGGACGGCGCTGGTTCCGTCCGCTTTAAGCTGCGGAGCCGGTCCCTTGGAGCCGACGATCGTCAGTTCTTTTCTCATGATGGGGAGCGGTTCAAACCCGTCGATGGATCCGAAATACACGCTCGGCACCACGATGCGGCCGCCGGTCCTGGCTGCCGTCATGGCATCCTGCAGTACTGCAGGCGCGCCGGTTGCCTCGATGACAATATCCACGCCCTCTTTTGCCGTCATCTCTTTCACCTGGTCCAGCCAGTCCGGATCGGACGTATCCACCACATCCAGAAGACCGGTCCTGCGTACCTGCTCGATGCGGAGCTTGCTGCGGTCAGCGCCGATCACTGTGCCGGCTCCAAGGGTTTTCAGGATCTGCGCGGCGATCAGGCCGATGGCGCCAAGGCCGAAAACCAGAACACTGTCTCCGGGCTTTACCGCAGCTTTTACTGCTACGTGGAAAGCGCAGTTCGCCGGTTCCATGATGGAGGCGGTGACGTCGTCCAGGCTGTCCGGGATCGGCGTCAGGAAGCTGTAGGCGTCTGTATTGGTCACCAGGGTCTCCTCCGTAAATCCGCCCGGAAGGAGAGCGTCATTCAGGCTCTTGCAGTAATTCTGCAGGCCGTTCCGGCAGAACCAGCATCTGCCGCAGCCCTTGATCAGTTCACTGGCTACACGCATTCCCGTTTTCATGCCGTTAAAGCCTTTTCCTTCATCAATAATGACACCGGAAAACTCATGACCGAAGTAATGCTCTCCGGAGAGATCTCTTCTGCCGTTGTACAGTGCAAGGTCGCTTCCGCAGATGCCGCACGCCTTCACCTGTACTTTTACGGTGCTGTCTGTTATGCCAAACTGTTCATTGGTGTTTTCCACAACCAGTTTTCCGGGCTCAATCAGTTTTACTGTTCGCATTTTTCATATCCTTTCCAAATAAGTTTTTTCGGATCCTCTGTTCGTTTAATGGATCCTTTCTGTACAAGTATCTGTTCTGTCACTCGCTTTTTTTATCTTCCCTCATAGGAGGTCGCTCCAAACTTCCCTTCAATGGATCCGTATGAGACGTTGTACTCTGCTCTTTCAAAAGCCGCCTTTGCGGTCCGGATGCCGATCTCCATCTGGCGGTCCGCCTCTTCCGGAGAATCAAACCACAATTTCCAGGGATACAGGCCGAACACTTCGAAGGAGCAGTACTTGTTAAAGCCAGACTCCAGAAGCGCTGCTGCGATGGCATTGAAATCAATATGGCCGGTTCCGGGCGCCATGCGGTTGGAGTCTGCCAGGTGCAGGTTCTGCAGGGCGTATCCGTATTTTCGAACGGAAGCAGCAGGATCTGTCTCTTCAATGTTAATATGGAAGGTATCTGCCATAGTACGGACGTAAGGATGATTGACCATCTCGATGAATTCCGTTGCTTCCTGCATGGTGTTGAGGAAGGTGGTTTCATAACGGTTGATAGCTTCAACTGCGATATACACATCCTTCGTCTGTGCGTAATCGCCGACACGGCGGATGACGTCTGCCATAGCCCTTGCGGCTTCTTCTCTGTCTGTTCCCTCTTCTATGTTCCGGGTGGTTCCTCCGCTTCCGATGATGACGGTTGGCGCTTCTACGTCGGCTGCCACATCCACCACCTTGCACAGGTACTCATAACATTTTTCATTGAGCTCAGGATCTGTGGTCGCCAGCTTTACGCTGCCGTCAAAGATGTAATGCAGCGCACTGCACTTGATACCCGCATCTTTGATCCAGCCCTTTACCTCTTCACGGTATTCCTTTGTGCTCTCGACCGGAAGGTGCTTGGCTGCTGTAATTTCAACAGCGTCAAATCCGAGTCTGGCGGCTCTGTTGATGGTATCATGCAGGTCATGCATCCCATATACTGCGGTACACATACTGAACTTCATGGCAAATCCTCCTGTCTTTCTTCAACTTTTTTGCTTCAGCTGCTTTATTTGTTAATCAAAGTATAGTAGAATGTTTTATATAAATCCAATATATGAAAAATAAGTTTTAATAGTCATAAACTATTAAGATGTGTGTACTTAATCAACAGGGATTTCATCTGAGAAATGACGGGGAAATACCGGAGAGGAGGCGACAGATATGACATTAAACCAGCTGACATATTTTCAGAAAATAGCCGAGACAGGAAATATGGGACGTGCTGCCCAGGTGCTGCATATATCGCAGCCCAGCCTGAGCATATCGAT
>CAMIVF010000092.1 GCA_946401715.1 uncultured Clostridia bacterium
TTAAGATTAAAATTGAAGGAATTGAATATGAGGTTCAGGAAGGCCTGACGATTCTTGAAGCTGCCAAGGCCTGTGGCTATGAGATTCCGTCTCTGTGTGCCTTCAATCATGGTGAGTGCAATCAGGGCTCCTGCCGTGCCTGTCTGGTCGAAGCGACCGGTGCGCGCGGACTGGTTGCCAGCTGCGTCTATCCTGTCAGCGATGGCATGGAGATCCGCATTTCAACGCCGAAGGCTGTCGAGGCACGCCGCCGCTCTGTAGAGCTGCTGCTCTCCAATCACAACAAGAACTGCCAGCAGTGTGACAAGAACGGCCACTGCGAGCTGCTCCATGTAGCGCAGCTGGTTGGTGCAAGAGATGATGCATTTGCCGGAGCACATTCGGAGGTCTTCGTGGACCGCCTGGCTCCCGGTCTTGTCCGTGACACCAGCAAGTGTATCCTGTGCGGGCGCTGCGTAGCGCGCTGCCAGAATGCGCATGGCATGGGAATCCTTGGTTTCGAGAACCGTGGATTCAGCACCATCGTTTCCCCGGCACAGAACCGCAGCTTCGCGGATTCTCCGTGTATCCAGTGCGGTCAGTGCGTCAATGTATGTCCGACCGGTGCTCTGATGGAGCACAGCGAGATCGATTCGATCGATGCAGCGTTCAAGGCTGGCAAGCACGTGATCGCGCAGGCGGCTCCGGCTGTCCGTGCGGCACTGGGCGAAGAGTTCGGTTATCCGATCGGCACGCCTGTCACCGGCAAGATGGCGGCTGCGATGCGCAGACTGGGCTTCGAGAGAGTCTACGATGTCAACTTCGGTGCCGACCTTACCATCATGGAGGAAGGAACGGAGCTGCTTCACCGTCTGACAGAGGGCGGCACGCTTCCGATGATTACCTCCTGCTCACCGGGCTGGGTCAACTACGCGGAGTACAATTACGGAGATCTTCTCCCGCATCTGTCCTCCTGCAAGTCCCCGCACCAGATGCAGGGCGCGATTATCAAGTCCTGGTGGGCACAGCAGCATAACGTAGATCCGAAGGATGTCTTCGTGGTTTCCGTCATGCCTTGCGTAGCCAAGAAGTTTGAGAAGCAGCGTGACCAGCTGAAGGTCGATGGCCTGGCGGATGTCGATGCTGTTATCACCACACGTGAACTGGCCCGCATGATCCGCAGAAGCGGTATCATCTTCAACCGTCTGCCGGATGAAGAGTGGGATCAGGATATCATGGGCGATTACTCCGGAGCTGGCGTCATCTTCGGCGTCACCGGCGGCGTTATGGAAGCGGCTCTGAGAACCGTGTACTTCAAGCTGACCGGCAAGGAGCATGAGCCGATCGAGTTCACCGCTGTCCGCGGTCATGATGCAGGAATCCGCGAGGCTTCCATCGACATCAATGGCACGACCGTGAATGTCGCGATTGCTTCCGGCATGAAGAGCGCTTCTGTCCTTCTGGATGAGATCCGTGAAGGCAAGAGTAAGTATCAGTTCATCGAGATCATGGGCTGCCCGGGCGGCTGCATCAACGGCGGCGGACAGCCGTACGTGAGACCGGCCCTGCTGCCGAACGAGCCGGATGACATCCTGGATACTTACAAGGAGAAGCGTGCGCAGGCGCTGTATTCTGAGGATGAGCGCCAGGTCGTACGTCAGAGCCACAACAACCCGCAGATCATCGAGCTGTATGAGAAGTTCCTCGGCGAGCCGAACGGACATCTCGCACACAAGCTGCTTCACACGACCTATGCGGCACGTGTAGGATTCAATGAGGTGAAGTAAGAAGCATTCGTTCATACGTGCGCCGTCAGGCGCACTGGTGAAAACCCCCGCCGGGCTGGCCCGGCGGGGTTTTTGTCGCGGCTTGCTATAATTCCACGTCTCCCGGCGCGGTGCCTGCCTGGCGCTGGCGGGGATTTCACCGCGGCTTGCTTTAACTCCACGCCTCCCGGCGCGGTGCCTGCCTGGCACTGGCGGGGATTTCGCCGCGGCTTGCTTTCGTTCCACGCCTCGCGGCGCGGTGCCTGCCTGGCGCCGGCGGGGATTTGTTCTTGCACTATAAAACTACCCCGCCGCTGCGTCCAGAAAGACTACAGCTGGCGGGGATATATGGCTTGTTACCCACTTGCCCACGCTCACTGCCGGAAGCGGCAGTTCTCACGGGCAGGGATTCTCTATGATTTGTCGGTCATCACCCTGGTTGATCACGCTTGGCCATCACCCCTGGTCGATCACCCTTCAGTCATCTGCCTCCGGATGAATCACACTCTTCAGATCCGGCTCTTCGGGTTCCGCCTCCTCTTCTGCAGCCGTGGCATAAGCAGCATCCGCAGCTTCTTCCGGCGGAACTTCCTCCCAGGCCGCATCCACGGGCTTCTCCTTCGGCAGAATCACATCTTTCAGATCCTTTTCCTCCGTTTCATCCTTCGGAAGCAGAAATGCTGCGATGATGTACAGTATGACGCCGGAACCTGCGAACAGCGAAACTGCAACCCAGACAAGGCGGACCACATTCGAATCGATGCCGAAGTATTCCGCAATACCGCCGCAGACGCCGCAGATCACGCTGTCAGATGAGGATCTTTTCAGTTCTTTCTGCATGGTCATCTCCTCCTGTCAGGCACCCTTCCGGGCGCTCTGCATAACTTGCATAACTTCCTTGCATAGCTTCCTTGCACAACTTCCTTGCATAACTTCCTTGCACAACTTCCTTGCACAACTTCCTTGCATAACTAGCATAGCTTCCTTGCAGACTGAAAATCTTTCTTCAGTGCTCTGGAAGGCGCTTTCTCAAAGCCCCCGGAAAGCATGTGAAGGATTCCTTACCTCCACTGGAATTCTTTCAGTCCAATGATATACAGTGCGATGACAACGACCGGTACGACAAACTTGAAAATTGGCTTCATCCAATCCTGTATCTTCATGCCCTTACCGGCGTTGGCCTCAGCCTTGAAGTTCTCCCAGCCCCAGCCGAAACGGTCGCTGACGCAGAACAAGGTCATGATCAGTGCGCCGATCGGGAGCAGGTTCGTGCTGACGATGAAATCCCAGAAATCAAGCCATGCGCTTCCCGGTGCAAATGGCTGGAAGCCGCTCAGCACGCTGTAGCCGAGCGCTGTTGTGAGCGCAGTCACGAATACGATGATGCCGGTTACAATCGAGCCTTTCTTTCTGTCCCAGCCGGTCAGCTCTCTGACGCAGGCAAGAATGTTCTCACAGACCGCCAGCACCGTAGAGAATGCCGCAAATGTCATGAACAGGAAGAAGATCGCACCCCAGACTCTGCCGCCTGCCATGGAGTTGAACACGCCGCCCATCGTATTGAACAGCAGCGCCGGGCCGGCGGTAACCTCGAGACCAAGTGACGTGCAGGCCGGGAAGATAATCAGGCCGGCCATCAAAGCGACAAAGGTATCCAGCAGGATAACATTGACGGACTCACCCATCAGCGAACGCTCTTTCCCGATGTAGCTGCCGAAGATCGCCATCGAGCCGATACCAATCGACAGTGTGAAGAACGCCTGGTTCATTGCCGCCACTACGACGCCGAACGTGATCTTCGAGAAGTCCGGAAGCAGGTAGAACCGCAGGCCCTCAGCCGCATTTTCCAGCGTGAAGCTGCGCACGGCAAGGACAAGCATCAGGAGCAGAAGCAGCACCATCATGATCTTGGTCACACGCTCCAGTCCCGACTGAAGTTCGAAAGAAAGCAGTGCAAATGCAAGCACGACGACGATCGCCAGGTATCCGACATTCAGCCCCGGGTTTGAGATCATACCGCCGAAGTCGAGATTCGAAGTTTTCCCGATCAGGAAGCTCACGAAATAGTACACAATCCAGCCTGTAACCACGGTGTAAAATGCCATCAGGCAGAAGTTTCCGATCAGTGCAAGAATACCGTGCCAATGCCATTTCTGCCCAGGCTTCTCCAGCTTCTGGTACATCTTGACCGGGCTCGCCTGTGACGCGCGGCCAATCGCAAACTCAACCGTCATCGCCGGCAGTCCCAGCAGCACCAGGCAAATGATATAGACCAGCACAAATGCGCCGCCGCCGTTCTGTCCCGTCATCCATGGGAACTTCCACACATTACCACAACCAATTGCACAACCGGCACTCAGAAATATGAAACCAAGCCGGCTACCCAGACGTTCTCTTTCCATACACTCCTCCAAGTTTGGCTGACTGCCAAGAATATAATTAACATTTACCAAGAAATATCATAACACAGTTTGACGCATTAAAGCAAGGAAGACGTGTGCTGTCCACTTATCTCCCCTCTTATCTTCCTGTATGCGGCCGAAGCCAGACTCTCCAGTTTCAAATCGCAAACGACAAACTCTTGTCTTCCTGTATGCGGCCGAAGCCAGACTCTCCAATTTCAAATCGCAAACGAGAAACTCTTATCTTCCTGTATGCGGCCGAAGCCAGACTCTCCAATTTCAAATCGCAAACGACATACTCTTGTCTTCCTGTATGTGGCCGAAGCTGTACATGCATGCCGCAATTGAGTCCATGCAGCCCCGACACAGTTAAGTCCATACAGCCCCACATGCGGGGAAGATCATAGTTTCTTAATCTTTTTTTACCCGGATCTTCGTTCCTGCGTCCTGCGCATCTCCTATAATGAAATCAACACACTGGCTGTTCTGCAATGATGATTTATGTATCTTCTCGCTGAATACGATGGAAAATGGAAGATACCCTGTATGGGGAAGCACGATTTGCCTGGAAACAGGCATAAAAAGGAGGGACCTATGAAAAAACAGATTGCACTGCTGCTGTCATTTCTTCTGACAATTGCACTCGTCCAGACCGCCGGCGCTGCGGAGAGTGCAACGGACGTAACTGCTGCCGGACACAGCTACCGGCTGGTGGTGTCTGACTGCTCCTGGCAGCAGGCATTTCAAAATGCGAAAGCTGCGGGCGGGCGTCTTGCTACCTTCGAGACCGAGGAGGAATACCAGGCCGTGATCGGTCAGATTACACAGGCTGGCCTGTCCTCCATCTATTTCAGGATCGGCGGACGGAGGGATCCGGACCAGAAACAGTACTTTTGGGTTGACAGTGACAACCGTTTTACAGGAAGCATCCTGAACGCCTCTTCCAGCTGGGCTTATTCTGCATGGCTGGCCGGAGAACCAAGCTTTCAGGACGGGTCTGTCCAGGAATCGTACATGGATATGTTTTTCTATCAAAAGGAGAACCGCTGGGTACTGAATGACGTCCCGGACGATATCGTTTCTCTTTTTTCCATTTACAGCGGAAAGCTTGGATACATCATAGAGTTCGATGGTACACCGTCTGTCACTCCCACGCCGGCGGCAACTCCGGGCATGACAGTAGATCCTTCGCTGATTCTCCAGACCGTTCCGGAATCCTTCTACTTCTCCAGCGGCGCCGGCGCCTGGGGCACAGAGATCACCCTGAACGATGACGGCACCTTCACCGGCAGTTATCATGATTCCAACATGGGCGAGGATACGGATAACTATCCGGGCGGTACGGTATACGTCTGCAATTTCAGCGGAAGCTTCACCGACTTCCGGCAGGTAGACGACTTCACCTGGTCTATGCGGCTGGAATCCCTGGAATATGAGAACACTGTCGGTGAAAACTGGGCTGACAGCGGGATTCATTACATTGCGTCGGACGCGTATGGCCTCTCAGGCGGTGACCTGTTCTATCTGTATCTGAAGGGGCATCCGGTGGATACGCTTCCGGAGGAGTACATGAGCTGGGCGAAAATGTATATGGGCTATGCGGAAGTCTCTGCACTTACGATCTGCGGCATCTACAATGTTGCGCTGGAGCAGGGCTGGGGAAGCAGCGCATCTTGAGCAGAAATCCCCGCCTCCCTGAGCCTCCGCTGCCTGCGGCAAGCGGGGGTTTGTGGGCGACAAGACACGAGTCCCCGCCTACCTGAGCCTCCGCTGCCTGCGGCAGGCGGGGGATTGTGGGCGACAAGACTGAAACCCCCACCTACCTGAGCCTCCGCTGCTTGCGGCGGGCGGGGGATTGTGGGCGACAAGACTGAAATCCCCGCCTACCTGAGCCCATAGGGCCTGCGGCAGGCGGGGATTCGATCAGCAGGGTTATGGTTTCCCCCGCTTACAACACCTTACAGCACCTTGATAAACTCGTCCCGGATCCCGGCAAATTTCTCACCGACAAATCCGAAATCTTTCTCCTTGTAATTCCAGAGCGCTCTGCCGATTCCATGGCGGTTCATCACTGTATGGATGTCCTTCAGCCAGCGCAGTGCATCCTGGCTGTCTGCCAGGTCGATTACGCCGTATTCTCCGCAGTACAAGGGCGCGTCATCCTGCTCTGCCTTCCGGACAGCCGGAGCGAAGATATCCTCGAAAAAGCCCGGTCCCGGTTCACTGATGTTTTCCTGGAACACCGCTCCGGCGAGATCATCCGACAGTTTCATTGCGCGGTCTTTCTCCTGATAGACTTCCAGCTTCTGCGGATAACCAATCCGGAAATCCTGCGGCATGTTTTCCACCCAGTAAGCACCCTGATGCGTGAAGATCATCGGCTCATAACAATGGAAGTTGTAGACGACCTTCTGATCCATCGGAAGATCCAGAAGCGGTACACTGATCACGCTGCTGTAACGAACTCCTCCGACTACGAGCCAGCTGTCCGGTACGATTTCTCTCATCATGCGGATCCATCCTGATGCGACTTTGTTCCAGGCGTCCGCCACCTGCTGCAGCACGACCTCGTTCAGAGGCTCAAATGCCACCTGCTGCGGGTAATCTTTAAACTGTTCCGCGATTCTCTTCCACAGATTCATGAAACGCTCCTGCAGTGCAGTGTCATAGAAGAAGCGCTCGCGGTCCATACCTACCTTCAGCGGATCGAAAGAATAACCATAGCACTCATGCAGGTCGATCAGCAGGTTGAGTCCATACTTCTCACACCATGCCCTGCACTGCTTCAGATAATAGAATCCGTCTTCTTTGGGCGTTCCGTCTTCGTCTTCAAAAAGCACATAATCCACCGGCACTCTCACATGGTCAAATCCCAGACCGGCGATGTCTTTCATATCCTCTTCCACGATAAAGCTGTCAAAATGCGCTTTGTCATATCTGTCAAACTGGGAAATCCAGCCTCCCAGATTCACGCCTTTCTGAAATCCCTCGAATACTCTCATCTGTGCTCTCCTTTTCTGTCTCAGGGCAAGCCGCCTGCTTATTCCGGTTTTATTGATCCGGCTGCGACTGTTTTATCTCTTTGACACCGCACCATCGTCTTCTACGCTGTCTGCCAGTGCTCTCTCCAGCAATCTCATTACATATCATAATACAGCGCGAATTCCGCCGGGTGCGGGAGCTTCGACACTGTGGATGCTGCCTTCTTGTTTCTTTCCAGCAGCTGGCTGATCAGGCGCTCCGGGAAGACGCCGCCTGCAGTGAGGTAATCGTGATCCTTCTCCAGCTCGGCGATTGCCTCTTCCAGAGTCGCGGGCAGACCGGTGAGCTTCGCCTTCTCTTCTTCAGACAGTGAGTAGAGGTTGAAGTCAAAAGGTCCCCATCCTTCTGCGTGAGGATCAATCTGTTTCTTGATTCCGTCCAGACCGGCCATGAGGATCGCAGCATAGGCGTAGTACGGATTGCAGGTCGCGTCCGGGTTGCGCAGCTCGAACCGCTTGGTATCCGGCGTCTTGGCGTAGGCCGGAATACGGATCACGGCGCTGCGGTTACTCATGGCGTATCCGATCGTCACCGGCGCTTCAAATCCGGGCACCAGACGCTTATAGGAATTGGTGGAGGGATTGGTGATCGCGCACAGGGATCGGGCATGCGTCAGAAGTCCGCCCATGAACCAATGCGCTTCCTTACTCAGCTGTGCATATCCATCGGCATCATAGAAGACCGGCTTCCCGTCCTTGAACAGAAGCATATGCACATGCATGCCGCTGCCGGCTTCCCCTGCCAGAGGCTTCGGCATGAATGTTGCCGTGACCCCCTCCCTGACGGCTTCATTTTTGATGACATACTTGGCAGCCATGGTATCGTCCGCAAGCTTCAGCATATCGCCCAGCTCCACCTCGATCTCCATCTGGCCGCTCCCGCCCACTTCGGTATGGTGGTACTTCACATCGATGCCCCAGTCCTTCATCGCCAGGCACATGCTGCTGCGCAGATCATTTCTGATGTCAGTGGGAAGGCTGTTGTGGTAGCCGGCGCCGGGCAGCACCTGGTACCCATGATTGTTGTCCTCGCGGCCAGAAGCAAATGCAGCCTGAGAGGTATTGATTCTGGCAGAAAGATTATAATAATCCGTGCTGTAGGTCACCTGGTCAAAGATATAGAATTCGTACTCCGGACCGATGACCATTGAGTCCGCGATTCCCTGCTCCTTCATATAATCCAGAGCGCGGATCGCCACATTCCGCGGATACTGGTCAAATGGCTTATTATCAGGCACCTGGATCACCTTCACATCTCCGATCATGGAGAGAGTCGGCACCTTCGCATAGCGGTCAATCACCGCGGAATCCAGGACAGGAATGAATACCATGTCACTGTTCTCGACCGGCGCGTAGCCATAATTACTTCCGTCAAAACCGATTCCATGCTCCATGGTGCTCTCGGTCAGCCGCTCGGCCGGGATCGAAAGATGGCGCCAGCGGCCGTCAATATCCGTCAGCTTGAAGTCAACCATCTGAATATTATTTTCTTTGATCAGTTTCTGCACATCCTGTAAACTCCTGGACATATTTCTGCTTTTCCTTTCTATATGACTCTCTCTGCTTCTGCCTGTCTCTGCTTATGTCTGTCTCTGCTTCTGCTTGTCTCTCTCTGCTTCT
>CAMIVF010000093.1 GCA_946401715.1 uncultured Clostridia bacterium
GCGGATCCGGGTCTGCACAGAACCTTGGTCGGCGATGGACTGGCCACTGCCCTGGCAGGAGCGATCGGAGGACCGGCCAATACGACTTACGGTGAGAATACAGGCGTTCTGGAACTCTCCAAAGTCTATGACCCGTCTGTCATCCGGATTGCCGCCCTGTATGCGATCATCATCAGTTTTATTCCAAAACTGACCGTACTGATCGGTACCATGCCAACCGCAATCATCGGCGGCGTTTCCTTTATGCTCTATGGCATGATTTCTGCGATCGGCGTCCGGAATGTCGTGGAAAACAAGGTTGATCTGACAAAGTCCAGAAACCTGATTATCGCTGCCGTGATTTTTGTCTGTGGTCTTGGATTCACCAGCGGAATCACCTTTCATATCGGCGGAACACCGATTACACTGACCTCACTGGCAATCGCATCCATCGCCGGGATTGTGCTGAACGCAATCCTGCCCGGCAATGACTATGTGTTCCCGGCGGGGAAGGGTAAAGATGAACACCGCGGGATTCATGTAAAGACCTGAGTATCACGGGATGAAAGGTGCTTCGCACCGGGCGCGGCAAGAACGCCGCCGGCGTTCCTGAAAGAGTGAGAAAACAGGACAGGGAAGCGAGGCAGGATGTGAGCAGCACCGTTGAAGTCAGCCATAAGAAGCAGATCCGGAATTCGGTTCTGCTTGCTGTCGTGCTCGCTGCTGTTTTTCTTGCTCTGTACTTCATGACCCGGAGGACTTCCCCGGAAGAAGCCGCGGCGGAAAGGCAGGTCCTGAAGGCAGTGATCCAGATTGACGGAGAGAAGGTTCATACGATGGATCTGGACCAGGACGCGGAATACAGGGCTGAGACTGCGGAAGGAAATTACAACACAGTCGTCGTGAAAGATCAGAGTGTGTGTGTTGAAGAGGCTGACTGTAAAAACCAGGTCTGTGTGAAGACAGGTGCCATTCGTTTTCCGGGTGAAGTGATCGCCTGTATGCCGCACCGCATGATGATCTATATTGAATGACGACGCTTCCCGCCGGACACAGGCCGGCTGGCCGGCCCGCGGCAGAAGCTGTTTTCTGCCCGGCCATCGGAGAATGCGAATGGAAGATGCGCTTGTAAGAAGCAGAATGCTGTATGGAAAAGAAAACCTGGAGAAGCTGTCCCGGGCAAAGGTTGCCATCTTCGGCATCGGCGGGGTAGGCGGCTATGCTGCGGAAGCCCTTGCACGGTGCGGCATCGGCTCTCTGGTTTTGGTTGACCATGATCAGGTAGCCCTGAGCAACCTGAACCGGCAGATCGTTGCTCTGCACAGTACGCTTGGAAGATACAAGGTGGATGTCATGGCGGAGCGGATCAAAGATATCCGTCCGGAAACATCGGTGGAAGTCAGAAGATGCTTCTATCTGCCGGAGACTGCAGATCAGTTTGATTTTTCAGCGTATTCCTATGTGATCGACGCGGTGGATACGGTTACAGCAAAGCTTGAGATCATACTCCGGGCAAAGGCATGCGGCGTTCGTGTGATCAGCAGCATGGGAGCGGGCAATAAGACCGATCCGTCTCAGTTTCGCGTTGCGGACATCTCCCAGACTTCTGTCTGCCGTCTGGCGAGAGTCATGAGGAGGGAGTGCAGGAAAAGGGGGATACAGGACCTGAAAGTTGTCTATTCCCTTCAGGAACCGCTTCGTCCGATCCCGGCAGAAGCGCCGGTGCCCGGGGAGAAGACAGGGGATACGGAAACTGCTGCACCCGTAAGGCGGAAGGATACGCCCGGCAGTACGGTGTTTGCGCCGGCAGCCGCCGGCCTGCTTCTGGCCAGGACTGTGGCAGAGGATCTCATGAATGCGACTTGAGCGGGTGAATCATCATAGTTGGGGGCAAAAGGTACTTTTGACCCCAACATCTTTGATATCAACATAAGAAGGAGGAGCAGGATGCTCGAACTGAGGCACATATCATTTTCAGTCAATGATTCTGAGGAGAAGGAGATCGTGAGAGATCTCAGTCTCACGGTAGAAAACGGAAAGTTCGTGGTGATTACCGGACCGAACGGCGGAGGCAAGTCCACCATGGCGAAGCTGATCTGCGGGATTGAAAAACCGACCGAGGGGCAGATTCTTCTGGACGGCGAGGACATCACAGATCTGTCTGTCACGGAGCGTGCCAGACGCGGGATCGGATACGCGTTCCAGCAGCCGGTGAGATTCAAGGGAATCCGCGTGTTTGATCTTCTGAAGATCGCTTCCGGTGAAGCGATTTCCATGAAGGAAGCCTGCGCTTATCTGTCAGAAGTAGGGCTGTGTGCGAAGGATTATATTGAACGTGAGGTGAACGCGTCTCTTTCCGGAGGGGAACTGAAGCGGATCGAGATCGCTACGGTACTGGCCAGAAAGACAAAACTGTCAGTGTTTGATGAGCCGGAGGCCGGAATCGATCTGTGGAGTTTCCAGAATCTGGTCCGGATCTTCGAGAAAATGCAGAAGGAGACGAAAGACAGTTCGATTCTTGTCATTTCCCATCAGGAGAGAATTCTGAACATCGCAGATGAGATCATCGTTCTGAGCAATGGTGTGATTGACCGGATGGGAACAAGAGATGAGGTGCTGCCCCAGATCCTCGGGACAGATGCAGCGGTTGATGCGTGTGCGAAGCTGAGTGACGGGAGGGATTGATATGCTGCAGATGGATGAGATTCAGAAAAGACTCCTCAGTGAGGTTTCAGGACTTCATGATGTTCCGACCGGCGCCTATAACCTGCGCGCGAACGGTGTGTCTGCAGGAAGACAGAGCACCGCAAACATTGAGATCGAATCCAAACAGGATGTCAGCGGACTGGAGATTACCGTCAAGGACGGGACAAAGAACGAGAGCCTCCACATTCCGGTGGTGCTGAGCCAGAGCGGCATGTCGGAGACTGTCTACAATGATTTCCATGTCGGGGAAAACTGTGATGTCCTGATCATAGCAGGCTGCGGGATTGACAACTGCGGCAGCCAGAATTCCGAGCATGACGGCATCCACCGTTTCTGGATCGGGAAGAATTCGAAGGTCAAATACGTGGAGAAGCATTATGGTTCCGGGGACGGGAGCGGAAAACGGATCCTGAATCCGGTGACAGAGGTCTATATGGACGACGGCAGCTCCATGGAGATGGAGATGGTGCAGATCAAGGGAGTCGACTCGACAGACCGGCGGACGGTTGCGGAGCTTGGGGCAGACTGTCACCTGGTGGTACGTGAGCGGCTCATGACGCATGGCGTGCAGGAAGCTGGCAGTGTCTATGCGGTGAGCCTGAACGGAGACGGGTCGAGCGCTGACATTGTCTCCAGAGGCGTAGCCAGGGATCATTCTTACCAGAAACTGGATCTGAAGATCGTCGGCAATGCGGTTTGCAGCGGCCATACCGAGTGCGACTCGATTATAATGGACGAGGGCAGAATTCTCGCTGTTCCGTCCCTGGAAGCAAACAGTGTGGAAGCAGCGTTGATTCATGAGGCGGCCATCGGGAAGATAGCGGGTGAGCAGCTGACGAAGCTGATGACGCTCGGCCTTTCGCAGGAAGAAGCGGAAGAGCAGATTATCAACGGATTCCTGCGCTGAATATCTGCAGCTGCCTTCACTGTTTTCTGCCGCACGTCCGTGGGATAGCCGGCAAATGGCAGTCAGCCGGGCAGACTGTACGGGTGCGCACGGGTGAGAGAACGAGATGAGGATAACGATCCTGACAATTTTTCCGGAAATGTTTGCGGATTTCGTGAAAGAGCCCGTGATTGCAAGAGCGGTCGAAAGGAAGATCGTCACGCTGGAAGTTGTGGATATCCGGCTTTTTGCGGGCGGGAGTTTCCGCCACATTGATGATGATTCCTACGGGGGCGGTGCAGGGATGGTGATGCGGTGCGGCCCCGTGCTGGAGGCGCTGGAGTCGGTGCGCACGAAGGACAGCTATACTGCAGTGATGACGCCTGCGGGACGGCGCTACGACCAGAAGCAGGCACATGCTTTCGCAAAGCTGTCTCACCTGATCCTGATCTGCGGACACTATGAAGGGCTGGATGAGCGGATCCTGAACCATGCGGACGGCGCGTATACGATCGGAGACTATGTGCTGACAGGCGGGGAACTGCCGGCAAAGGTTGTATGTGATTCCGTAATTCGCCTGCTGCCCGGTGTTCTCAGGGAGACAGCGACGAAAGAGGAGTCCTTCGAGCAGGGACTTCTGGAGTATCCCCAGTATACAAAACCACGTGACTGGAAAGGGGAAAAGGTTCCCGAGGTGCTGCTGACGGGAGATCATGAGCGCATCCGGGCATGGCGTCAGAAGGAAGCGCTCCGTATTACACGTGAGCGCAGGCCGGATCTGCTGGATCCGGAGGATGCCTCATCAGATGAAACCACATGAAACCGCATCAGATGAAGTGCGGTGAAATGCTGCAAAAAGGGTGGACCCTCGACGAGGATCCACCCTTTTGATGATAAAATCGTTCATACAGCCGGTACGCCGGCAGGTGACGCTGTGATTACAGCGTGGTCCATTCCCTGTACTTCCGGCCGGTTCCGGCATAGGTCTTCTTCCAGAAATCTCCCATTCCGCCGTGCTGCATGGAGGCATCGAAGACATACCACACGCCGTCGATCTTGATCTTTGTCCAGGAGTGGAGATCCCAGTGGCCGTCCAGATACAGCAGTTCGCCCGCGATTGCCTTGACGCTGGTGTAGCCGATATATCTGGCCATGTAAGCGAGCGCGGCGGAGAAGTTGTAGCAGACACCGGAGTATGTGGTGAGCATCTCATAGCCGTAGGTCAGTCTCCAGCTTTGTGCATACGAGAAGGGGCGCTTCGTGACATACCTGAAGGTGCTGCTGCACAGATACTTGTAGCAGGCAAGCAGCTTCTGCTCCTTGGTCATTCCGTTGTAGACAAGCTTTTTGACAGTCTTTTTGACCAGCTTGTACATCTTTTTGGAAGCTGATGTCATTGCTCCGTTGCTTTTCAGATAATAATCGTCGATGCATCTTTTTTTCTGGATCCTGCCTTTTTTACAATAGCAGATTCCGCGGCCTTTGATATTTACCCAGCCGTTGACGCCGCTTCCGATGACACCGAGGCTTCCTTTCTTTTTGAAGAAGAACTCTTTGCTTCCGATTTTGACAAGGCCGGTCTTCAGGGCGCCGCGGTCAGCACGCTTCTTGGAGAAGTAATAGACTTTCCCGTTGATCTTCTTTTTCCCGGTCAGCTTTTTGCCGTAAGCATTGTAGTAGTAGATCTTTGTCCCCTTTTTCACCCAGCCGGTCTGCGCGGCAGGAACAGGCTCCGCGGCGGCAGCGTCCATCGGGCCGGACAGTGAAACCGGTAAAACAGAAAAGGTCAGCAGTGTCAGAACAAGCAAAAGAAGGTGTTTTTGAATCCGTTTCATAGCAGTATACTCCCCCCTGTAATAAGATGATCAGAACTCTGATCGTGAATCGCCGTGCGCAGGGCTGTATGAAGGAATGGCCTCTTGCGCTGCAACCTTAAATATAGCAGATCATGATCGTTTTGTCATATACAAACAGTCTTGCAGTATGGAAAAGTCATGCGTATAATGATTCCAGGATTGTGGCAGCGCGAAGCGCGAAACAATCCGAAATCGATTTTTGATGAGTTCATCATGAAAATGAGATATGATACTGAATGAACAAGGAGGTTGTAAGGGATGTATAATCTTTCAGCAGAAACAAGGCAAAAGAGGCTCAGCGCTGTTGTGGATCCGAACAAAGAGATCTCACTGCGTGCCTATAATCTGATTCTGACCGGCACTGTGCTGTACGGTCTCGTGATCAACGCGATCCTGTGCCGGGAATCCATCGTGACGGCAGTATTTTCCACACTCAGTCCGATCGTGTTCTTTATTGCTTACTTTATCTGTGTCATCGCGGGTGTATTCATTGCGCGTAAGTCAGAGAATCCGCTGGTCAGCTTTCTCGGCTACAATCTGATCGTTCTTCCGGTCGGGCTGTGTGTCGGTGCGGCTGTGACGATGGGCGGCTACAGCCCTTCCGTGGTATGGCATGCATTTATTACGACAGCAGGCGTAACCGTGATCATGGTTGCGGCGGGACTTCTGTTCCCGCAGTTTTTCGCAAAGATCGGATCGGTTCTGTTCTTTGGCCTGATCGGCGTGCTGTTCGGTTTCCTGATTTCTTACTTCCTTCCGGGCGTGAATCTGGCGATCACGATTCTGTCGGCAGGACTGTTTTCTCTGTATATCGGATATGATGTCTACCGCTCACAGCAGTTTCCGCGTACGGTAGACAATGCAATCGACTGTGCGGTTGATCTTTACCTGGATATCATCAACCTGTTCCTGAATCTTCTGAGAATCTCCGGAAAGTCAAGCGATTCATAATGGCAGCGGACGACAGCTGACTGCTTTGCATGAAAAAAGACCGGTCTGTGTAAGACCGGCCGGTATGACCGATGATCTTCCCCGCCTAAGCGGCTGATCTGCTGATCAGGCAGACCCGGCTGCAGCGGCGGGTTTTTGATTTCAGGTTTTGTCCAGCAGGATAGAAGCTGCCCCGGCAGCGAGCGCGTACACGGCCATATACCAAAGAGGAAAATTACCGTGAATCGATTTCAGGTAAAGGTAGGGAGGCAGCAGCATCTGGACAGGTTCCAGGATCGCCAGGTCCACGAAGACCGGAGTCAGGAACAGGCAAGCGCAGATGAGGATCGGAATCGAGGAAGCCATAAAGGCGCTTTTCCGCAGTAAAAGCCGAAGCAGGTTGGAGAATCCGGCTACCTGCAGAATGAACAGAATCAGGGCAGGCACCTCCATGGAAGCACGGGTGAAGCCCCCTCCCACACACAGGGCAGCGAGCATCGCGAGTGCCACGTCCGTCAGCGGAATCAGCAGGTAAACATAGTGGAAGAGCGGGTGCGCATGAGACGGAATCCAGACGAAACGTCCTACAAGGCAGTCCTCTTTCAGATACAGAACCGCGGCCAGTCCGGTCAGGGTGAGAAGCGCAGCAAGCAGGCCGCGCATCGGCGACGCGATGAAACGGTCTATCTCATCGTCCTCAACCTTTGTGCCATCCAGGTATTCCAGGTCAAAGTAGTCATAGTCTTCTTCATAGACAGCGAGTGTCTCATCGACAAACTGATCCCTCTGCGTCTGGGTCATGCTGCCGGCTTCAGGGTGAATTTTCAGCCAGGTTTTCAGGACAGCTCTTTCCAGGGAAGGATAGAGCTGGCTGAACAGCTGCTCGCGGGTGATCTTTGAGATGACATCGTTGGTGGCCGCATAGGACGCGATGGAATGCGCCTTCATTTCTTCTGAAGCGCTCTCTGAGCCGAGAAGTACGCCCAGCAGCGCCAGAGCACCTTCAGAAAGATTCTTTGTTTTCTGTGATCCGTAGGCTTCGAACAGGGCGCCTGTATCTTTCGGGAGAAGGAACCCGATCCGGGCCTGTCCGGAGGAAACGGCTTCCTTCATGGTTTTTTTATCTGAAAAGGCAATATACCTGACAGCCGAACTGCTGCTCTCTACAAGAGACTCAATCAGGCGGGAAGAAACCTCATCATCAGCCGTGCCGGGCGCTACCGCCGCGGTGACCAGGGAAGAGGACTCCTGCGAAAGGCGGCCTACGCCGAATACGAGCAGCGGAACCAGCGCGATCAGAATCAGAAAGAGAGGCTGCTTCAGAATTCTTTTATTCAGCAATGCCATCCAGAGTAAAAGCCGACGTGTTTTGATCATCTTCCGCCTCGCTTTCCGGTTATCTTGCTCTTTCGAAGCAGGAAGGAACCTATCAGAAACAGGAGCGTCCAGAACAGCACCCACAAAAGACTGATGTATGCCCGGCCGGACTTCTTCGCAGTCTGCTGCAGGTACAGAAGTGCCTGCCCGGTCGGAAGAAACGGCTGAAGCGCGTTCAGCGATTCCGGCATCGTCTGCATGGTATAGAAGACACCGGAGAGGTAGGCAAGAGAAATCATCACCAGGAACTGCAGAAGCACGCCGGTGATCAGTGCTTCGGACAGCTCGTAGAGAAACAGGTCAATTGCCGCGGCAAGAAGAATGACCGGAATGGTCTTCAGGCCGAACAGCAGGAATCCCTTCAGAAAGCTTGTACTCGTGAGGCCAAACGCGGAAAAGGTGATCGGCATCCGGCACAGCGCAGCACCGATCAAAGGAAGAAAGAGCGCGCTGAGCGCAGCCAGCAGGACAACGAGACTGATGTATTCCGCAATAATCTGCCTGACGGAACCGAGCCTTCTCAGATTGAGCAGCCTTGCCAGGGAATAGTCTGACCGTATGAAGCTTCTTGCACACATGACGCCGGTCAGAAGTATCAGCAGAAACACCATCGAGATCAGATAGAAGCTTTCGACGGAAAGCTGCTGCTGCGAGGGAACATAGCGCACCTGGAACATGTGCTTCCTGTGCAGCATGTCCTGCATGGAAGTGAGCAGAAGGTCTGTCTGCGCGTTGGAGACCGTGTCCGGATCCGTTGTCCCGGAAACGTTGTAGTAGTCGGCAAGCACACGGCCCGCACTGTTCATGGAGCCGAGAATAATGGAGACGGATTTCGCCAGTTCCCGCATGATCAGCGCTTCCAGACCTGCGGAAGACGCAGGCACAATCAGGGTCATCCGGTCCATTTCGCCTGCAAGGAGCGTGCCGATGACTCCATCCGGGATATCGATCGCCGCGATAATCTGTTTCTTCCTGATCGCGTTGACCGCTTCTTTTTTCGTATCGTACAGAATAAAACTGACTTCCGAGCGGGAAGAGTCCAGCTGGAGAAGAGCC
>CAMIVF010000094.1 GCA_946401715.1 uncultured Clostridia bacterium
GAACGTTCCGTCACTGCCGACGCCGGAAATACCGATGGAGACAGTGGCGTCTTCATCCCCTTCTGCAATCTGCAGAGAGCTGGCTGACTGCAGGTAGAGCATGCCTCCGAGAGAGAGGCACAGAAGAAGAGTCATGACGCACATGGATGGAAAGATCTTCAGCACCCCCTTCAGGCGCAGTTTTGTATAGGTAATGAAACGATTCATTGATGTCCTTCGTTCTTACAGAAGCGCGGCAAGATGCGCACTGTCAACCCGGTGGTCAATCAGGGCCGCCGTCCCGTCTTTCAGGATGTAAGCCCTGCTGCAGTTCTCGATCTCTCCCAGTTCATGGGAAGCGATCAGAACGATCCCTCCCCGGCTGCAGAATGCTTTCAGCCAGGTAACGATCTGTTCCTTGGCGATCAGGTCCAGGGCGGCACCGGGCTCGTCCAGCAGAAGAATCCGGGGGTGATGGGCGAGGGCACAGCCGATTGACAGACGCTTCTTCATACCCCCTGACAGCGTCCGGACATTCTTGTGGAGAAACCGGTCAATGTCAAGATCTTTCAGAACGCCTTCCTCAAGCTCCTGCCGGAGCACTTTCTTCCCTCCGGAATACCACAGACGGAGATTGTCCAGCGCAGACAGCTCCTCCAGAAGAGGGGTAGACTGCGGAACATAGCCGATCAGGCGGGAAGCATCCGACCGGTGCCGGAACAGATCCACCGGATTCTCTCCTTCCTGCTCGTATACAAAGGAGCCGGAATCTGCCCGTTCGACTCCTGCAAGAATGGAAAGGAGTGTCGACTTTCCGCACCCGTTCTTCCCGAGGATGCATGTCATGGACCCTTTTTCGGCCTGGATGCTGACTCCGTTCAGAATATGCGCTGACCGGTAGCTTTTTCTGATGTCCTTAATTGTAATCTTCATAATGGTAACACTCTATCATATTCTCGGATTGCGTGAAAGAGATGTTTTTGATATAGTAACTTATCCGACATCAAAAATGTAAAAAAAAGTAAAGAGTTGCCTGACAGGAGGAGACCATATCATGAAGGGAAAGAAGCTTCTGCGTGCTGTAAGTGCGTGGATTCTGTCTGTTTCAATGATTTCCGGAGCGGTTTTCGGTGCGCAGGAAGATCCCGGCAGCCAGACCATTGATCCCGGCAGAATACTTGGTACCGTGATGGAACAGGCGCAGAAAGCGGCGGACAGCATCACCATGCCTGATTTTGAAGGGGAAGTGCATGTCGTGGCAGCCGACGGACTGCGGACAGCGATTGCGGATCACTATCATTCAGAGGACGACATGTCCTGGATCGAAGACGCACAGATCTTTCTTCAGGGGACGATGAACGATACCCGCGGTGTGGATCTGGAGGCGACGTTCGCGTTCGATGGGACAGAACTGTATCATCTGCAGCTTGCTTTCGACCGTGAGACAAATATCCTCTATCTGGAATGCCCGGAGCTGAAGGAGGAAGTCTTTGCGTTTCCGATCGGAGATTTCACTGCGGATGCCCAGACCATTACCGGAAAGAAGATCACGGCGGAGAAGCTGGCGGAATATGCAGCATGCCTGAAGGAACTCAACGATCTGGTGAAGTCTGTCTCCCTGGAAACATTGCAGGCTGAGTGGATGAAGTATCTGCTGGCACTGGGAAAGTACGTCCAGACAGAGAAGGGATTTGCCACCATCACAGCCGGAAGCCTGACGGAAGAAGGGAACACAACGACATGGAGCGTTGCGGCCGATGATCTGGAGGCACTGATCCCGGAAGCTTTGATGATGCTGTCGGAAGACGAACTGCTTGCACAGATTATGACGAGTCCTTTCGCGGACCATGTGTTCCGGCTGATAGTCGGAGGCAAGGCTTCCAAGCTGTTCCCGCAGGGCGCCCTGTGGCAGTTTGTGCAGCAGTGGCTGATCCAGGCGGCCGACAGGGATTATTCCAAAGGCCGGTCGGTGTCTGCGAAGCTTGCGCTTGACCGGAATAACATTCCGGTTCAGCTTTCTGTTTCCATGGAAAAGAATCAGATCCAGGCAGAGCTGTTCCGGATCAATGCGATTGCGGACGGATCGGACCATGCACTGGAGGTGAGGCTCGGAACAGCGCTACTGAAAGCCGCGAAGATCCGCATGAAGCATCCCTGCGGCCTGGTCATACAGGGAAACCTGAAGGATGACATACTGAGAGAGACCGTCAGTGTACATACGAATGGCATGACCGTTCCTGTGTTCACGATCAGAAACCTGGATCTTCTGGCGATTCAGGACATATGGCTGTCCGGCGCATTTACCGCGTTCTGGAAGGACCGGGAGTTTACCTGTGATTTCTATACGGACGAAAACGGCCTTCGCACGATGCGGTTTGACGAGGGCGGGGAGGAATGGTTTACGCTGACCGCTGATCTGCATCAGTCAGACAGTGTGGAACTTGATGCGTTTGACTTATCAGACGCATTTCTGGTGGATTCCAGGAAAGCATTTTTCAAATATATGAGAGATGCTTCCGCGATCCGGATGTTTGAGAAGCTTGCTTCCGCAAACGTTCCTCAGGAATATGTGGATATGCTGACGGATGGAGAGGCTGCGACCGAATCGTCCAGGGAGAACACGGTAGAGCTGGAGGAGTAAAGCGCGGTCAGAAAGGTCAGACAAAGCGGTTCAGCGCAGGATCGTAGGTATAATCGATGGCTGCGAGTTTTTCTTCCAGCTCAGCGCGGTCCTGCCGGAAGAAATTGCACAGTTCATCCAGGCTGGAAAACTCATCTCTCAGCTGTGTGTTGACAACACTGAGCAGCATCATGGGATTGTTGGGAAGAAGGCTTGCCATGGTAATACCTCGCCGGGGATGCCCCGTCTTTCAGGCGTTGGAACTCTGAGTCGTGGGGTGCTGAAAACATACAGAATTATAGGCGTGCCGCTGAATATTTGTCAATGAGGCCGGAAACTGCGGCGCATGGTCGGGAGGCAGAACAGATATGCTGGAAAAGTTCAGGAATCAGGAGAGGCTCAGCGTGGAGGAAGAGGACCGGATCGACAGAATCGTCCGTATCTTTATTCTTGTGCTGATGGCTGTGATCATAGCGGTGCTTGTGTGGATTGTGATTGCGAAAAAGCCTTTGGGCGCCTGGTATAACGCAGTGATCATCACCGTGCTTGCCGTCGTCTGGTTTTCGAAGTGTGTGCTGTCTGCTATCCTGAAGCATTCCCTTGCGCAGCGCAGCGATGAACAGGTATCGGCGTACCTGAAGGGGGCGGGACTGGAACTGCTCGCGTATGCAGGGCTTTGCTGGTTTCTGGTCGGCCTGAACGGCAACGGGATCTATGGTGCGATTGTGTATCTGATCGGTATGACCGGGGCAAGGAAGCAGAGAGAAACATATTACCAGGAGCCTGGCCAGGAAGAAGAGGACGGCAGCAGTGACGAGCCGGACACAACCGGCAGCAGCGCTGGGCCGGATGCGGATACTGACAGCCAGGAAACTCCGGCACTGGTGCAGGAAGCTTCTGATTCTTCTGAAAGCGCTTTGGGCGCTCTGCCTTCTGCCGCTGACAGAATGCTGAGAGAGAAGGAGTCAGAAGATGGATCTGTTTGAGTATGCTGCCAGTAAGGAGAAGGAATCTGCGTCTCCGCTTGCTTCCAGGATGCGTCCGCGCACGCTGGAAGAGGTTGTGGGACAGGAGCATATTCTCGGAGAAGGCCGTATGCTTGAGCGTGCGATCCGTGCGGACAGGCTGAGCTCCGTGATTTTTTACGGTCCTCCCGGAACGGGAAAGACAACGCTTGCCCAGGTGATCGCGAACACGACGTCCTGTGTGTTCCGGCAGATCAACGCGACTGCGTCCGGCAAAAAGGATATGGAGGAGGTCGTGCACCAGGCGAAGGAAACGCTTGGAATGTACGCGAAGCGGACGATTCTGTTTATTGATGAGATTCATCGGTTCAACAAGGCGCAGCAGGATTATCTGCTGCCTTTTGTTGAGGATGGGACCGTTATCCTGATCGGGGCGACGACAGAGAATCCTTATTTCGAGGTAAACAGCGCGCTTTTGTCACGGTCTGTCATCTTTGAACTGAAAAGGCTGGAAAGAGAGGACATTGCCGTGTTGATCCGCAGGGCTGCGGCAGACCGGGAGCGGGGAATGGGTGCATTTGACGCCGTGATCGATGAGGACGCGGTTGCCTTTCTCTCAGATGTATCCGGCGGAGATGCCAGGAGTGCCCTGAATGCGCTGGAACTGGGCGTTCTGACGACACCGCGCTCACCGGATGGAAAGATCCATATCACCCTGGAAGTTGCGGCAGAATGCATCCAGAAACGGGTGAACCGGTACGACCGGGATGGGGACCAGCATTACGACACGATCTCTGCTTTTATCAAGAGCATGAGAGGGTCGGATCCTGATGCCGCCGTGTTCTATCTGGCGCGTATGCTGGAAGCGGGAGAAGACATCCGTTTTATCGCCAGAAGGATTATCATCTGTGCGTCTGAGGATGTCGGGATGGCGAATCCGCAGGCACTGGTGGTGGCTGTGTCGGCTGCGCAGGCAGTGGAGCGGATCGGGCTTCCCGAATCACAGCTGATCCTGGCGCATGCCGCGGTCTGCGTGGCAGTCAGTCCCAAGAGCAATTCCTGCACGGAGGCGGTCTTCGCGGCACGCAGGGCTGTGCGGGAGAATACATTTACAATCCCGCCTTACCTGCAGGATGCGCACTACAAAGGAAGTGCCAGTCTCGGGCGGGGAATCGGATATGAGTATGCACACGATTATCCGAAACACTTTTCGAAGCAGAGGTATCTGCCTGAGGAACTGAAGGACGCACATTTCTACGAACCGTCAGACAACGGTTTTGAGAAAGAGGTCCGGCGGTATCTTGACTGGATACACGAAGAATAATGCCCGCGGATGGCTGTTTGCGGGAAATCACAGGATGGAGGAAATGACAGCGATGGAACAGATTCTGGATCTGCTGGGAAATTACGTATCAGAAGCATTTGAGATGGCAGGTTATGAGAAGGACCTGGGGAAGGTGACGATCTCAAACCGTCCGGATCTTTGCGAATACCAGTGCAACGGGGCGATGGCCGGGGCGAAGCGCTATCACAAAGCGCCTCTTCAGATCGCGCAGGATGTGGCGCAGGTTCTGGAAGGCTGCGACGCCTTTGAAAGCGTGCAGGCGGCGCCTCCGGGATTCCTGAATCTGAAGCTGTCGGCGGACCTGCTGGCCGGATACCTGAATGAGATGAAAGAAGACCCGCGTCTCGGCGTTCCGGCAGCTGAGCAGGAGAAGAAGATTATCATAGATTACGGCGGGGCAAATGTGGCAAAGCCGCTTCATGTCGGCCATCTCCGCTCTGCGGTGATCGGTGAGAGCGTGAAAAGGATTCTGCATTTCCTCGGACATCATACGATCGGCGACGTGCACCTGGGAGACTGGGGACTTCAGATGGGACTGATCATCGCGCAGCTTCACGAAAAGCAGCCTGATCTTCCGTACTTTGATGATAGCTGGACAGGCGCGTATCCGAAAGAAGCACCCTTTACGATCTCTGAACTGGAACAGATCTATCCGGAAGCCAGCAAAAGGTCCAAGGAGGATGAAGCGTTCCGGTCTGAGGCGCTGAAGGCGACGGAGCAGCTGCAGCACGGACACAGGGGATATCGTGCGCTCTGGGAGCATATTCTCAATGTTTCCTGCGCTGACCTGAAGAAGAACTATGACAGCCTGAATGTTTCTTTCGAGCTGTGGAAGAAGGAATCGGATGCGCAGCCCTACATTCCGGATCTGGTTGAATACCTGAAGAGGGAAGGATATGCGCACCTTGACCAGGGGGCTCTGGTCGTGGATGTCGCCGAGGAATCCGATACCAAGAAGATTCCGCCGTGCATGATCCTGAAGTCGGACGGTGCGTCTTTGTACAATACGACAGACCTGGCGACGATCGTGATGCGGATGGAAAACTGGAAGCCGGATCACATCATCTATGTCGTTGACAAGCGGCAGGATCTGTACTTTACGCAGGTATTCCGCTGCGCGCGCAAAGCCAGGCTTGTGAACGAGGATACGCAGCTGACATTTCTGGGCTTCGGCACGATGAACGGGAAGGATGGAAAACCCTTCAAGACCAGGGACGGCGGTGTGATGCGCCTGGAGAACCTGATCGCGGATATCGATGAGGAGATGCTCCGCAAGATCAGCGAGAATCATGAGACGGATCCGGACCAGGCACGTGAGACGGCCAAAACGGTCGCTCTGTCAGCGATCAAATATGGAGACCTGTCGAACCAGGCGTCCAAGGATTACATTTTTGACGTCGAAAAATTCACCTCATTTGAGGGGAATACCGGACCATACATTCTCTATACCATCGTCCGGATCAAGTCGATCCTGCGGAAATTTCAGGAGGAGACCGGCAAGAGTGATGAGGAGCTTGGGCTTCTGAAGATCCTTGCCCCGGCCGGCGAGAGTGAGAAAGCACTCGGGCTGTCCCTGACCAGTTTCGCGCCTGCCGTACTGCTTGCGGGAGAGGAACTTGCGCCGCATAAGATCTGCGGATACATCTATGAGCTGGCAAACCAGCTGAACCATTTCTATCATGAGACAAAGATTCTGACGCAGAGCGCTGAGGCACAGAGAGAATCCTACATCGCGCTTCTGCTTCTGACGCTGCGCGTTCTGGAATGCGGGATTGATCTGCTCGGCTTCTTTGCGCCGGACAAAATGTGAGGACAGAATGATACAATGATACAGATACTTTCAGGGCAGCTGTTTACCATGTTCCTGATGCTTCTGGTGGGCTATGTTGTCTTCCGGACGCATCTGACCAACCATGAAGGAAACAAGACACTTGCCAATATTCTGCTTCTGGTGGCGAATTCAGCCATGCTGCTGGAT
The DNA here is from genome assembly GCA_946401715.1 of uncultured Clostridia bacterium. Taxonomy (GTDB): domain Bacteria; phylum Bacillota; class Clostridia; order Lachnospirales; family Lachnospiraceae; genus Porcincola. The sequence goes on from CAMIVF010000094.1 coordinate 6,888, forward strand.
TCCCTTCTCTCCATAGAGTTCAGGGAATCCATTCTGCACGGCCTTCTGATCAGTATCCTGCTGGGCTTTCTCGCGCATTTCGCGATGATTCTGGTCTCGTACCCCTTCCTCGGGAAGCCGGGCCGTCATCCGCAGATCGGGATAGAGCGGTATATGACAGTCTTCAGTAACTGCGGCTTTATGGGGATTCCGCTGGTGTACGCAACGTTCGGCCCGGAAGCGGTTCTGTATCTGACCGGATATCTGATCCCGAACAATATTCTGACCTGGTCTTACGGTGTGCCGGAGATCACAGGAAAAATGTCCTGGCGCCAGGTGGGAAAGGGACTCTGCTCGCCGAATATCATCTGCATCGTGATCGGTCTTGTGTGCCTTCTGTGCCGGATTCCGGTTGAGGTACATGTCAGGAGGGCGGTCGGCTATCTCGGATCCATGACGACTCCCATGGGGATGATTGTCGCAGGAACGGCGCTGGCAGAGACAGGCCTGAGAGGCGTCCTGCAAAAACCAAGGCTGTTTCTTGTGACGGCACTGAAGCTGACTGCCGCGCCGATGGTGACCTGCCTGGTCCTGATCCTGGCAAGAAGCGTGATTCCTTTTGGGGAGGAGATCTTCTACGGGATCCTGATTCCTGCGGCATGTCCTGCAGCGACGACTGGAACCATGCTTGCGCTGCGCTATGACAAGGATTATCAGTATGCGTCTCAGATCTTTATCGTTTCCACGCTTCTGAGCCTTGCCTCGATTCCCGCCATGGTCAGCCTGGTCCGCTTGATTGCGTTCTGATCTTCCCGGAAGGCAGGCAGCTCCTTCGGATCAATGCCGCCCGGGCTCAGGCAGAACCGCGGCCGATGCACAGTGTGAGGAAGAAGATCCTCCCGACGCCGGCGGACCGCAGCGTATGGGCTGCTTCGTCCATTGTGGCTCCGGTTGTATAGATATCATCGATAAGGATAACAGACGGAGGAATGAAAGCTTCGGGGTGAATCCGGAAAACACCCCGGAGATTTTTTCTGCGTTCTGACCGTCCCAGTTTCCTGGACGACTGCGTGAGACGTGTCCTGACCAGCAGGTCTTCTTCAACCGGAATACCGCATTTGGCACTGACGGCACGGGCGAGCAGCACGGCCTGGTCATAGCCGCGTATGGCCCGCTTTTTCGGGTGCATGGGAACCGGAACCAGACACTGCGCCCTCCAGAATGGCTGCATTTCAGCATACAGACCGGACAGGCATTCCCCGAAAAACGGAATATACTCCCGCCTGTTGAGAAATTTCATACGGTTGACGGACAGCCGCAGTTTCTTTTCATAGAGAAAAACAGCCCGCCCTTCGTTGAACAGATGTCCGCGTGATTCGCAGTCGGCACACAGTTCCTTCTCCCTGTGAAGCAGAGGCTTGCCGCAGCACATGCAGAAAGGCTCCTCCACATACGGAAGAGAGTCAGCGCATTGCCTGCAGACCAGTGTATCTTCCGGAAGAAGGATTCTTTCGCAGACCGGACAGCGGGGAGGATAGAGCATGTCAAGAAGCAGACGGCCGGCCTGACGCACCGCACCAGAGCCGGAAGAAGATGGGCTGGTATGATTCATAAAGATTTCCTTGCGTACTCTTATTTCTGATCATAGTACACGGGGAGAAAACGTCAAGCGGATTATTGAATAAGTGCCCTGCGTGTTACAGTTCACTGCCCCGCCGCCAGGCCGCCGGCAAAGAGCCCCCGTCGAACACCATGAGCAGGAGCGTCGACGGGATCCACTGCTTACGAAGGCTCAGCGGCCGGGATATGAAGAAATCGTCCGCTGAATATCCCGGCTGCTGTTAGCCGGAGTTGGCAGTTAGCCCGGCGGGAGCGGGCTTTGGTGTCTCGCGGGGGCTCTT
>CAMIVF010000095.1 GCA_946401715.1 uncultured Clostridia bacterium
CGGCAGCCGGACGATGCAGATCTGAAGGCTGTCCTGCACAGCCTGCCCCTCCTCCGGATCCTGTGAAGGTTTGCGGCGGGTCAGGAATCTTTCCGACAGAGAATCCTCATCGTCCAGCTTCACCTCCGTATATGGTACAACGCCGACAACCCTTGTCTTTCCTTTTTCCTCCAGGATCCGGACGCCGCTCTCAAAGAGCTTCTGATCCCCTCTGAACCGATTGACGATAACGCCCTTCACCCGGGCACGCTCCTCCGGCTCCAGAAGGTCGAGTGTTCCGATCAGCTGCGCAAAGATGCCTCCCCTGTCGATGTCCCCGACGAGAAGAACCGGTGCGTCGATCATCCCGGCCAGTCCCATATTCACGATGTCGTCCTTCTTCAGATTGAGTTCGACCGGCGAACCCGCCCCCTCGACAACGATGACATCATAGCTTTCTGACAGCTGCCGGTAAGCGTCAAGGATGCACGGAACATATTCTTTTTTGCGAGAATAGTATTCCGACGCGCTCATATTTCCACGGACGCGGCCCATCACAATAACCTGTGAGCCCTGGTCTGTGACCGGCTTCAGCAGAATCGGGTTCATGGCCGCCGCAGGCTCGGTCTTCGCGCACTCTGCCTGCATGACCTGTGCCCGGCCCATCTCCAGGCCCTCCTTCGTGACGTATGAATTCAGCGCCATATTCTGGGACTTGAACGGGGCAGTCCGATACCCATCCTGCGCAAAGATTCTGCAAAGCCCTGCCGCAATCACACTCTTGCCCGCGCCTGACATGGTTCCCTGGATCATGATCACCCTGGCTCTGCCGGGCGGCATGCTTCGTCTGTCCTGCGGTCTTGCCGCGCTGGCCTGTCCGCGGTCTTCCTCCTCTTTCTCAAACCAGCAGGTGCTTCCAAGCAGCGTCGTATCCACATCCCGGATCTGATAAAGCGTCCTGATGAACGATTCTTCAAACACCTCCCGCACAGGCCCCGCCCGCAGAACCTTCCCGTCTCCCAGCGCGGCAGCGTAATCGGAGATGCGCATCGCGATTTCCAGTTCGTGCAAAGACATAAGGACAGCGATCTGTTTCTCCCTCGCCAGCTTCCGGATCTTTTCCAGCAGATCCAGCTTGTGCCTGATATCCAGATAAGACGTCGGCTCGTCAAGAATCAGAACCTCCGGCTCCTGGCAGATGGCGCGGGAAAGCATGACGCGCTGTCTCTGGCCGTCGCTGATGTTTTGAAAAAATGTCTCCGCGAGATCTTCCACATTCGTCCACGCCATCGCCTCGCGGACCAGCTCATGATCCTTTTCAGACAGTATCCCGGCTCTCCCTGTATAGGGGTACCGGCCCAGTTCCACCACTTCACGGCATGTCATCAGTTCCGGATTCACCCTGACGGTCATGACCATGGACAGATGCCTGGCGGCTTCACGCTCTTTCATCGAGAAGAAATCCCTGCCGTCAAGATACACGCAGCCGCCCCTGGCCTTCAGCTCACCTGTCAGGGTTCTGAGCAGCGTTGTCTTTCCGCAGCCATTCGGCCCGATCAGGGAGACGATCTGGCCCGGCCTCACCTCGATGCAGATCCTCCGGATCAGGTCAGTGCCATAGCCGATATTCAATTCCTGTGTCTGAAGTCCTCTGCTGTCTGCCATACTCACATATCCTTGTGCGTTGGTTTTATCATCATAAAGATTACGACCGGAACCAGCAGGACTGCCGTCACGGAGCTGATGCTGACTTCTGTCGGCGCAAACACCATCCGGGCAGCAAAGTCGCACAGCAAAGTGACAGCGGCGCCGCCGAGAAAGCATCCGGGGATCATCACCCTGGGCGCGTTGCTGTTCAAAGCCAGCCGCGCAAGATGCGGGACCGCGATCCCCACAAAAGAAATCGGGCCGGCGAAAGCGGTTACGCAGGCAGCCAGAAGGCTGGAAACCAGGATCAGCATCACTCTGAGCAGCAGAATATTCACGCCTGCACTTCTTGCGTAGGCTTCTCCCAGCCGGTACGCTCCCACCGGTTTGATCATCAGCACTGCCAGGATCAGTCCGGCCGCCGCAATCACGCTGACCGCCCTGACCTGGTCCCAGTTCATGCCGGACAGGCTTCCCATGGACCAGTTATGAAGGTTGACGATATTGGAGTCATCCGCGAATGTGACGACAAAGTCCGTGATGGCAGAGCAGATATAGCCAATCATGATGCCGCAGACCACAAGAGAGCTCATTTTCCTGATTCTCAGAGAAATCAGGAGTACAAATCCCATGGAGGCCAGCGCGCCGGCATATGCCGCAAGGACCATGAACGCCTGACTCAGGTTTCTCCCGGCTGACAGAAACCAGATCATTGTAAGTGCCACCGCCAGCTTTGCTCCGGAAGAGATCCCCAGGACAAAAGGTCCGACGATCGGATTGCCGAAAAAGGTCTGGAGCAGGTATCCGGACAGTGCCAGGCTCCCGCCCAGCCAGACTGCCGAAACAGCTCTCGGAAGCCGGATATTCCAGATTATATTCCGGTCCATCGCATCCCCCCTGCCGGTCAGAATCCGGAAGAGTCCGGATACGGATATCCGGGCGCTTCCGAAGGCAAGGTTGATCCACAGTAGCGCTGCGATGAAGACCGCTGAAATGATGAAAACCGCTGCGTATCTTTTTTTATTCATCCTGTAGTCCTGTCAGGAATGCGTTCCGGCCGGCTGCAGTCTGTTCAGGTATTCGAAGTCTCTCTCTTCCTCATGCATCACTGCATCAAGGTCCAGAAGAAAGCCGGCTATCCCGGATGTCTGCTGAAAAAGGCTTCTCCGGGTACAATATACATTGCCTTCCTTTACTGCCTTAAAATCCTCAAAAAGGGGACTTTTCGACAGAAGCTCGTCTACGGAGGCGATCTCTCCGCCGATGGTGCTGTTGTAGATCAGAATATCCGCATCCGCCGCTTCCTGATAGAAATCCTCCATCTGCATATTCATGGAGGAGAAGGTCTCCTCCTTGCTGCCTGTATGGTCAGGCACGTATTTCCCGCCTGCCAGTTCGATCATCTTTGTGATATAATCCCCGGACCTTCTGACATTCACCAGGCCGCCTGCCGTTATATGGAAAAAGGCGGCGGTTTTTCCGGCTGCCTTTTCCCGCTCAAGAATCGGCATGACTGCATCCATCTGACGGTCAAAAAACGCATCCGCTTCCTTCTGACGGTCAAACAAAACGCCGTACAGCCTGATCCATTCCAGACGGCCGAGCGGGTGCGCTTCGTAGCTGGACCGCTCTACCAGGACTGGAATGCCGAGCTCCTCCAGCTTCTCCTTCACCGCAGGCTCATGGTAGATCATCGTATTTTCGATCGCCAGGTCACAGCCTTCCGCGAGAATCCGCTCATAGTCCGGCGCTCTGTACTTTCCTGCATAGAGGATCCTTCCCTCTTCCATCGCAGAGCGGATCGCGGAATTGTACCAGTCACTCTGCCTGACGCCGGAAAGCCTGATGTTCTCCAGCGCCTTGCAATGCGCAATCAGATCTCCCGCGGAGCTGGAAACCAGGTAAGCCGCATCCAGCGGCTTTTCCAGCACCACTGTATTCTCCGGAAGCAGGTCAGGAACCTTCCCGCCCTCCGGAATCAGAAGGTAATCACCGGAATTTTCTATGTGAATCCAGGTATTCTCTCCGTAGAAGCGAACGTCAAACTGATCCGCATACAGAAGGGAAAGACGGCCGGTTTCGGTCATCTTGTTCCTTCGCATGGCCTGTGCAGCCGGATCCGCCTTAGACAGAGGGCTGGTCTGAAGTGCTTCCGCCTGCTCCGTTTCCGCCCGTTCTATATCCGTCTGCTCCGTTTCTGTCTGCTCTGTTTTTGCTCCGCTGTCCGCTTCCTTCCCCCAGTGGAGGACATATGCAATTTCATGCGGTTCACTCATGGCAACCGTGTCGCCGGTCACCGGAAGCGGCTCATCCAGACGCTTCACCGGAACCGTAAAGGTGGAATTGCCCCCGGGATTTTCATTCTCATACCGGATTCCGTCTACGATCATATAGTCATAGAATTTGCTGGTCCAGACGAGACGCGCCGTCATACTGCCGTCTTTGATCTGTACCTCGGCCGGAGATTGTATGCCTGCTTTTCCCGTACCGCCTTCCAGGGTAACCTCATAGTGTCTTGTTTCTCCCTGCCCGGCTGCTGCCCAAGATGCCTCCTGCGCCGCGCAGGAGACTGCCGTTATGACGAGAAGAAGCATCAGCAGGCGTATGAATGGCTTTTTCCGTATCCGCATACAGGTTCCCTCCCGACCGGCAGATATCACTCTTCCGTACTGACCATTACCTTGTGGTCATACCATTTTCCCTTTGTACCGATTAATGCAAGATCAAACTCCTCATCGAGCGCCGGGACCGGAACATCAAACCCGTTCACGGTTTCTGTCATTCCATCGCTGTAGGTCACTTCATCCTTGGTGGGCTCCAGAAGCGCGGCTCCTTCTTTCGCCGCATCCCGGGCAAGGCCCGGATAAAGATGAAGGATTTTCTGAGAAGCAAGGCTGATATGCACTGTCATCTTCCCGTCCTTCACTGTGAGGCGCGCTTTGTCATGCAATGCCTCATTGACCCGGAACATATTGCTGTCTGTGTGGAATGTCACATCATATTCGCCGTCCGGAAGCATGGCCGGAGCAGTCTCCGGCTCCGTCTGGCTGTCATCCGCATGCTCTGCTGCCGCAATCGCCGCAGCCGTATGCGCTGTATACAGCTCCCTGACTGCTTCGATTCTTCCAAGCCCTGCCACCTGGCAGTCGATCCGGTCGAAAGCGCCGGAAGCTGTAAACATGCTCTTCCAGGAATCCGGCTCGTCTCCTGCCATGTCGTTGTTGGCATGGTCTCCTGCCACGACCATCAGCGGACGCAGCACGACCTTCCTGTAGCCGGCATCCTTTACCCTCTCGATCACCTGCTCACAGGAGGTCTCCTCCGGCTCCCCTTCCACCGTTCCGATGAACACATTGTCATAATGGAGTTCTTTCATCTGGGAAGCCATCTGACTGTAGCTGACCTTCGCGGTATGTGCTGTTCCATGTCCCATCAGAACGAAGGCCGTCCCATCCTGCCTTGCGCTTTCAAGAGAATCGTAGACTGCATCGCGGACCGCCTCTTTCGTGACTGCTTCGGCAACCGTCTTCTTATCTTCGTTGACGTCCGAGACATCCGCTCCGACTTCGCCCAGCAAAGGTTCTGCCACCGATACGGTTTCGAACTGATCCTGACAGGTCTCCAGCGCCGCGAGGATCTCGTCATACTCTGCCCCGTGCATCAGGTGCGTCGGCTGGATCACAAGCCTCTTCACCCCGTTCTGAACAGCTCTTTCGAGCGCCTGGGCGATGTTGTCAATCTTCTCCCCGTCCCTGGCATAGATATGATTGATGATGATCTGCGCAGTGAAGGCCCTTCGGACCGACCAGTCCGGATATGCGGCCGCGATCGCGTCCTCCACGCCTTTGATGTCCTCGGCGCGGCTGTCATTGAACGACGTGCCGAAGCTGACCACGAGAATTTCATTTTCGCCGATCCCGTCTGCATTCAGCGGGTCATCCTTCGACGCATCTCCGGTATCTTTCCCGAAGTAATCCGGATCCGCGTATTCGCCCCCGACGGACTCCTTCTCCTCTTGCGTCAATGCGTCCCAGGCTGCCTTCGCCTCCGCGCACAGATCATACGTGTCCTCGTTCCATTCCTGCACATAGATCGAATCGATCAGCTGTGCTGTCCTGGCAGCGTTGCCGGATTCTGTCTCAGCGGCATACAGGCTGCCTGAAAACATAGCGATCGCCAAGACTTGTGTCATCATCAAAATGGTTCTTTTCTTCATGGTCCGTTCCTCCTTTTGTGTCATCGCCTGTTGTGAAAAAAACTCCTGTGAGATAAAAAAACTCACTCCGCTGTCTGACGGAATGAGTAACCAAACAGGAACAAAGAACAAACCCGGCCGTCCCCGACTGACGGATTCTTCCTCGCTCTTACAGTACGGTCAGTTACTCGTGACCCGGATCAGCTCCTGTACCAGTATGCGGCAGGTTTCCTGGCTTATACCTCATCAAACAGCTGCCGGCCTTCCCGGATTGTCCCAGTGACCCTTTCCATACACAGCTGTTCTCCGTATATACAGTGACGAGTTCGCACAGGCCTTTCACCTGTTTCCCTTTTACCCCTCGCGCATCTGCCGGCTTCTTCCGGCAGGTGCGCTCCGGCACCGCACACTTATTCAGATAATTCAGTGTAACATATGTTTCCGGAAGCGTAAACCTCTCCGGAAATCCTTTATCCTGTGATTCCCATCTGTTCACCTGCGCTGCTGTCTGCACTCAGTCTGGTCTGTCTGGTCAACTACCACGCACCTAAAGGTACGTGGTAGTTGACTTTCTGACCGTTCCTTTCTTCCGGCTCTTGATGCATATTTATGGAAATATTGATCAGTATTTCCCGTTCCCATACCAATCCCCGGGGGACGGATTCTTTCCTGCCCTCTCCCAGGGAAATACTCTTTCCCGGCCGCAGAAGCGGCACATCTGAGCCGGAGATAACAGATAAGCGGCAAGCTTTGACGCCGTCAGGGACGGATCATAAAGATCGAGGCCTCCCTCCGGAAAGAGAGTGCCGGTCTGATAATGCTTCTCATATATTTTGATTTTGTTTTCCGTACTGCATCTGTAGATCCTGCCCTGCCCGATCGCGTAACAAAAAGGAATGATGCAGGACGCTGCCGCTGCCTCCGGATCCGAATCACCGGCCGGATTGATCCACGCGCTGAAATAAGGCATGATATAGTCCCGCTCAAAGCCGATTCCTTCTGCCTCAAGCTTTTTGACCATTCCCCTGACATAGCCCGTCACCGGCGGATAAAGGGATACGCTGAATACTGCGCCATTCTTTTTCATGCAGTCCTTTAATTCGTCATTGATGGCGCCAAGGCGTATACCGTTTGTAAAAACGTTGATTTTTGCATCCGGAAAAATGGTATGTGCAGCCTCTATGTATTCTGTCAGGTTATCACAAAGCAGCGGCTCCCCGCCTACCAGACGGATCTCGCCGATCTCATCGATCAGCTCATGCGCACGGGCAAGATCTGTCTGAAAAGCCGCAGGATCTCCGGATTCCGGCTCCGCAATCGGTGAGAAATGGCAGCAGCCCTTGCAATTGAGATTACAGTGCGTTACCACGTCATATTCCAGCCCGCTCAGATAGGGGAGCTTTCCGCAGCCAAGAATCCCCTTCATCGTGCCATGCTTTTTGAGCTCCCTCAAAAGCCCTGCAGGATCCATGATCCAGATCTGTTCCGCCTTTATATCTGTCTGGCGAAACACCTTCCACACGATATCATTGACCATTCGCATTTCAAATAAAGGGATGATCAGTCTTTCAATCTGCCCGCCGGAGAGCTGCTCAGAGTCAATGACAGGAAACCGGTCTTTGTATTTTTCCAACTGTCTTTTGCCGGAAGCCACAAAGCAGACTTCTTTCCTTTCTTCCGGGTCAAGAAGCCGGTATATTTCCAAAAAGCCCGGATAGATTCCCCATATTGCCACCATGATACAATTCCCTCCTCTTGCCGGATTCACTTCCCGACACATCGAAACGGTTCCATCTTCACAGAACCGTTACATGGCATCTTCCTTTCTGATACACGATAAGACCCACCGGGCCGCTTCCTCAACAGTGCCGCTCCTTAGCAGAGTCTGCCCAACGCGGAAAGAGTTTTCCCTGTACGAAGGAACCGACAGCATCAGCCGGACTGCCCGCCACAGCGTTTCCGGACGGTTGTTGGCAAGAGCGATCCCGGCCCCCAGCTCCTCCACGCGCTTTGCGTTTCCTTCCTGGTCAAATGCCCGGGGACAGATGATCATCGGCACACCGGCCACAAGGCTGTCCCGCAGGGTATTCAGCCCGCCATGAAAGATCACCACGTCGGCTTTTTTCAGGATCTCCTTCTGGTCCACATAGGGATACGCCCGGATATGTCCCGGCAGATCTCCCAGCTGTTTCACGATCTCTTCGCTGCAGACTGCCATCACGATGTCAAGCTCCTCCCGGTTCTGAAAGGCAGTGACACAGTTTTTGAAGAAGAATCCCGTATTTATGGATGAGGTCCCCATCGAAATATAGATGAGGGGGCGCGAGGAAGATCTTTCGTGCTCCGTGTCCTGCGGGGCAGCATCCCTTTCGCCTCGGGCTTTCAGACCAACCTCATCTTCCAGACTATTGTCCCTTCCCTCTTTCTCATCATTGACGTATCCCGCGTAAAAGATGTGATACGACTGCATCTGATCCGCGCAGGGCTGGAGCTCTTTTGATACATATACGATACAGTTCTCTTCTTGCTCTACCGTATACAGGGCGTAGATATCCTTCTTCGGAAAGCCGGCCTTCGCTGCTTCCTCCAGCTTTTCCTCCATCACCCCTGTCTCCAGGATCTGCATCAGCTGTTCAAAATACCGGAAGTATTCCTTCATCGTCAGACGGTTTATGATCATGGGTGCACTGGACAGAATCATCGGAATCCGATACTTTTCGGCAAGAAGGCGGCCCCAGATTGTAGCGGCGTCCACCAGCGCGAAAGCAGGAGGATGGATACGGATTTCCTGCTCCATCTGTTCATCCATCAGCATCAGAAGATCCATCATGGCAAGCGGGTTGATGGCATGATCAGAAGCATTCCCCTCCTGCTGGTCATACAGATCATCCAGGCTGACCAGCAGCGCGCCTG
>CAMIVF010000096.1 GCA_946401715.1 uncultured Clostridia bacterium
GTCATTGCGTTCGGAAATGCGATTCCGATCCAGTTCTCACGGATCGCGGTCGTGCTTCTCCAGACAAACCATATGCCGAACACAAGGAAGAATCCGATTCCGACAATCCAGAGCCAGTAGTAGTTCCAGATATACTGAATCTTCTTCTTCCGATCAAGCGCGGCGATCTTCTCCTTCTCCCGCTCAAACCATGTTCTGCTGTTTTTGTTCTTTGTTGCGCTCATTCCATCCTTCGAAAATGAGCCGGAACGGATCATCGTTCCGGCTCATTCCATACAATGTTGAATGACAGACTGCCCGGACAGCTTTGCCTTATCAAAAGCACGCACAGTCCTGCAGCAATCTCATCTCTTTACAGCTTACCGCCGGAGGTCGCGATACCTTCCACGAACTGCTTCTGGAAGATCACGTAGATGACAACCATCGGTACGACTGCAAGCGTTGCCGCCGCCATCATCGCCGGATAGTCGTTGCCGTACTGTCCCTGCATCTTGGCAAGACCGGCTGAAAGCGTCGTCGTGTCAGCGTTGGTGCAGACGATCATCGGCCACATCAGATCCTTGAACGCGAACACTGCAGTAAAGATACCGAGGGAAACCATCGAGCTCTTCGTCAGCGGCATCAGGATCCTGGCAAATCTCTGGAAGACGTTGCAGCCGTCAATCGAAGCTGCTTCTTCCAGTTCCTTCGGAAGTCCTTCGTATCCGATCTTCAGAAGGTAAGTACCGAACGCGGTGACAAGACCCGGAAATACAAGGCCGAATGTTGTATTCAGCATACCCAGCTTGGAAACCATCAAAAACTGCGGAATGATGAAAATCTGTCCCGGAACCATCATCTGAATCAGAACCAGCGCGAACAGCACGCTCTTTCCGCGGAACTTCAGTCTGCCGAACGCATATCCTGCCATCGTAGCGGTCAGGACCGCGCAGACAACACGGAAGAAAATCAGCAGCAGCGTGTTCTTATACAAAACAATAAAGTTATAACTCTTCCATACCGTCCCGAAATTCTCCCAGTGCCACCCGTTGTGCGGGAAGATGTAGAAAGGATTCACGGAGATCGCTTCCTGGTTTGTCTTCAGCGCAGTCAGGATCATCCATGCGAACGGCACGATCATGATAAATGCCATAATGATCAGGAAGACATGTTTCAGGACCCGGCGGATCCTGTCTTTGGTTTGAGCACTTTCAATCATAGACTTCATCCTCCTTCCGATCAGTTATGGTATACAATCTTCTTCTCTACTCTCTGCAGGATGACCGTCAGGATCATGATGAAGATGAGCAGAAGAACAACAAGTGTTGCGCCGTAGCCTTTGTTGTTCTGGACAAATGCGTACTGGTAAAACAGGTAGACAACTGACTGAACTTTGGGCAGGGCCACATTCGTCTTATCCATGACCATGAACATCAGGTCAAAGATGGTCAGCGCACCGATGATTCTGGTCTGGACAATGAAGAATGTGGTCGGGCTCAGGAGCGGGACCGTGATCGACAGGAACTGACGGAACTCACTCGCGCCGTCAATCCTGGCGGCTTCATAGAAGTCCCCGGGAATATCCTGCAGACCACCGATGAACAGAACCATGTTGTAACCGATGATCGACCACACACCGATGATACCGACAAAGATCCAGGCGATCTTCGGATCGGAGATCCAGGCGATGTTCGTGTGGAAGACATTGTTCAGAAGACCGAACTGTGTGTTGTACATCCACTTCCAGACCATGGCGACCGCTGCAGGAGCGCAGACCATCGGCAGGAAGAAAATCGTACGGTATACAGAACGGCCGGCACACTTCTTATTCAGGAGAACCGCCAGGATCAGAGCAATGACAATTCCGAACGGTACTTCAATCAGTGCATACTTGATCGTATTCCAGAAGGACTGCCACGTTTCCGCAGCCTGCGTGACGGTCTGATAATTGGCAAGGCCGACAAAGATATTGCCCTTGCCGAAGTCTCCTGTCTTAAAGAAGGACTGGTAGATCGTCTGGAAGATCGGATAAAAGTTCAGGATTATCAGGCCGATCATCGTAGGTGCGACAAACAGCCATGCCCAACGCTCCTCATTCTTCTCCTTCGGAGACATTCTTTTCTTATTCACTATGGTGCTCCCTTCTCATTATTCATTACAGGGAAGTTGTGTCTGACAGGAACCGTTCCGGTTCAGTTTCCGGAAACTGTTTCTGCCTTCAAAGCAGCGCTCCCGCCGGCTGCAATGCCATTGAGAGCGCTGCATCTATCCGATGTACTTAACTATACGATATCCTGTCAGGATCACTCAGCCGCAATTGCGTCCTCGATGATCTTCGCGCAGTTATCGCAGGCAGTGGCCATGGTATCCGGGTTGGTCGGATCAAGCCATGCATCGAGCATGCCGCCCTGCTGCTGGATCGCATCTTCCCAAACAGTGGTCTTTCTGGTGTACGGACGGAAGTACAGGCTTCCTTCATCCTCGATCTTGGTGAACGCGGAAACATCCATACCCGGGAATGCGTTTGCGAAATCTTCGGAGATTCCCTTGTAGCCGGCCATCGTAACGCCGAGTTCAGCCTGCTTCTTCTGCTGCGGCTCCTGGCAGAACCAGCTGATCAGATCATAAGCAGCCTGCGGATCCTCGACCTCAGACTTCGCAGCCCAGCCAAGTCCGTTGTAGCAGGACCATCTCTCACCCTCATCGCAGGCACCGTTTCCGTTCACGTCTGCGTACGGAAGCATCGCCCATGCGTAATCGTCATGAGACTCAGCAGTGTAGAAGCTGTTGATCATCCAGGAACCCTGTGTGATCATACCGATGACGTTCGACTGGAACAGAGAATCGGTACCGGTCTCGGCAACCATGGTCTGCGGTGCGGCATACTCAAGGATCTGACGCATCATCTCCATGCCGGCCTTTGCTTCGTCGCTTCCAAGAGCGGTGGTCTTGTGATCTTCGCTGACGATATTTCCGCCGTAATCATAGACAATGTTGTACCAGCCGTCCTGGTTGTTGGAGGTGTTGATCGCATAGCCGTATACGCCATCCGCCTCGCCGGCCTCGGTGATCGCCTTCGCCGCGTCACGGACATCCTCCCATGTCCAGTCGTCAGCCGGATAGTCTACGCCATACTTGTCAAAGATCGCCTTGTTGTACAGAAGAGCGATGGTGTCATGATCCTTCGGCAGCGCGTAGACAGAACCGTTGTCCTTGCGCGTGAACAGCTCGGTAACACCCTCATAGTAGTTCGCAAGATCGATCTGATCATCCGCCTCGATATACTCGTCGAGCGGCAGAAGAATGTCGTTCTCCATATACATCTGCGCTACGTTGGAATGCATCCAGAAGACATCCGGCATACCGGACTGATCCGATGCACCAGCCTCAAGGAGCGTCCAGTAGTTGTCCCAGTTGACAACATCGATCTGAACCTTGACGCCGGACTGCTCCGACCACTCATCAGCGATTTCCTGAATGCCTGCCAGCTGGTTGTTATCCCAGATCGCGACCTTCAGCTCATCTACTTCATAAGCGGAAGCAGTGAAGCTCATGCCTGCAGTCATGCCGATCAGCATGGAAGCTGCGGCGATCAATGCGATACTTCTTCTCATATTCTTTCCTCCTTGATATTGAAAGATACTTAAGAGATTTTGTGGACCCGCTGTCATGAGTTGTCTGCACAACCGGCCCGGATTCTTATATAGTTTACTCCCTTTTTCCTTTGATTTACAAGTCGATATGTTTGCACAAATTGGCAAAATGTCATATTTGACGAAATTCATTTCCCGGAAGCCGGCAAATGCAAAACACTGCACAAAAAATGTGCAGTGTTTTAAATGCATGGCGCTACATTGCTATCATAAACACATTATCGGGTTCTCCGGCATACATACATTTCGTCAATTCACCGAATCACTGCCGTTCTTCTCGTCAGGACCGGTGTACAAAAACATCAGGTTTTCCCTGCTGCAGAACCCGGGAAACGCGGATCAGCCAGAATGACGATATCAGGCGGCTCCAGTCCGGTTTTCATGCGCTCCCGGATCTCCTTGCGGAACTTTCCGGGCGGAATTCCGAACATCTTCCTGAAAGCCTTGGAAAAGGTCGCGGTATCCTGATATCCGCACTCCACCGTTATCTTGTCAATCGACAGATCCGTGTGATTCAACAGGTCGGACGCCTTGGTCAGCCGGAATCTGAGCAGGTATTCCTGCGGGGACACCCCCAGATTCTTCATGAACAGCGTATACAGATACCCGCGCTCGACATTCACTCGCTTCGCGATCTCCGCCACGCGGATCGAAGGGTCGCTGTAGCAATTCTCAATATAATGAACCGCCTCGCCCACAATCCGGTTCCTGGTCGTGTGCGTTCCGATCCGGACTTCAATATCGTCCAGCAGAACAGAGAAAAAGCGGTACAGAAGACTCTGGTTCAGATACTGGTTTGACCGGGTCAGCTCACGGTTATGGAACATGCCGGCTACGATTTCCTGAACCCTTGCCGGCCTGCACCCGTGGAAGATCGGATTCTCCCTGGAAAGGCCGATATCCCGAAGCACCTCTTCCGCCCTGGTTCCCAGAAATGCAACCCAGCAGTAAGTCCAGGGATCCTTGTCATCTGCCCTGTAATAAGTCTGCATCTCCGGCACAATCAGGAAGCCGTCCCCTTCGCCAAGGTGAAAGGTCTGCTGGTTGGCCATGAAAACCCCATGCCCTCTGACAATAATATGAATCAGGTAAACGCTCCTGACCGCAGGCCCGTAACTGTGTCCAGGGACACATTCCTCATAGCCGCAGTGCCGGAGCGTCAGTTCCGGAAAGCGGTCCGATTCCGGATAGAATAAGATATAGTCATCCATAGACAGTCTTCCATTCAGAATAGTCCTTCGAAATACAGGTGCAGATGCGGATTCTCCTGCGCCGCGCGGGAGATCACCTTAAGTGCCTTCTTCGGACGGCCTTCCGCGTAGAAGGCCGGCAGCGAAGTGATCTCGACCACAAACGCTGTTTCTTCCGAAATCTCACTCAGCACATCAGCGAGCGCGTCCAGATTCCCTCCGAACCATGCGGGAAGATCCAGTTCCTTCTTCAGATACAGCGCCATGGATTCCTTGTCGAAAAGAACCTCCGGATCCAGCCGGACCAGTCTCAAGATCGTCTTACTCATCCTCGTCTTCTCCCCACAGCAGTGTAAAGGTTTCATAATGATCATCCGTGTAATAGATGTTCCACTCTTCATTCGAATCATCACCGGAATAGATGATCCGCTTCGCACCGCGGCCTGAACCGCTCAGCGTATCGATATCGCATTCGTGGTAATCACGCCCGCTGATTTCAGGAAGCGTTCCCTCATAGTTTCCGAAGTAATCCCCGCCGATGCATTTTCCGGAAATGACATTGTGCAGCGCGCCGCCTTCCCATCCTTCCTTCCGCGCTTCCTTCTTCGTCATATAGTTGGACGGAAGGCGGTGGAACTGAACCAGGTAGGCACAGACTTCATCCTTCGTGTCATAGGACGCATCCTCATCAAGCTCAAGTGTCTCATAATCAATCTCGCCCTGACCGGAGCCGGCCTGCACAGGCGACGATCCTGATGACTTGCCTGATGTCTTCTCCTTACTGAATGCACATGCCTGCAGCATTCCCGCCAGCAGGGCAAAAACAAGGAAAAGAAATGCAATCCGGATCCCTTTGTTTCGCTTCATCATCATTGCAAAAGTACCTCTCAGACGAACTTATATTGACAAGCACATTTTACCAATTTTCCGAAAGATCATCAATCCCCGGGTAAGGCTGGACGCTGCTTACCCAAGCAGCTCCGGCATCGGATTGACGCCCGCTTTCAGGAAGATCCCGACAAGCACCGCAACGACCAGCGCATAGATCAGGCACGGAATGATGTTCGTCCGGATCAGCCTGCCCTCATTGCCGTTTGTCCCGGTCGTCGCGCAGACCGCGACAATATTGTGGACACAGATCATGTTGCCGATCGCGCCGCCCATCGCCTGAAGCGCAACGATCAGAACCTGCGACAGCCCGAGAATTGAGGCCGTCTCAAACTGGATCGAGGCAAACAGCGTATTCGAAACCGTGTTGGAGCCAGACATAAATGCGCCCAGCACACCGATCAGCGGAGCCGCCAGGAAATACGCGCCTGAGAACAGAACGGCCATTGCATTGGAAAGCGTATACAGCATAGAGTCATTTGCACCGGTTCCTGTATAGCGGTAGAGGTTGACCATCGCCACGCCGAACAGCAGCGCGATCGCCGCCCCGGAAATCTGCTTCGCAGTTTTCTTCAGCGCCCGGCCGGCATCTTGCGCGTGCATACCATGGAAAAACACCGTGACAAGCGCGATCGGCAGGAACGGGAAAATCCCCGGATTGTACAAAAACTTAAAATCCCAGTTCACACTCTCGGTTCCCAGAATATTGTGCACATGCAGGATCAGCGGATCCGAATTCAGGATCGCCTTGATCCCGAATATGTCAACACGTGTCAATACCAGAAGAATTCCGATGATCACATAAGGCATCCACGCCTTGAAGGGACTCAGCCCGGTATCCTGGACTTTGTTCTTCGTGCCGCCTGTTCCCCAGTATTCCTCTCCCCATGCTTCATAGCCTTCGAAAGACCAAACTCTTTTTGGAACAAACAGGCCCTTCTTCACTGCAAAAATCAGGATCGGCAGTGCTCCGATAAATGCAATCATGCTTGTCAGATCCGGCCCTGCGAAGATTCCCATCACCAGATAGATCGCCGAGACCACAAGACCGGTAAACAGGCAGAACGGAAGCGCTTCAAACGCATCCTTGAAACTGTGCCTCTTCCCGAATACCTTGCACAGAACCATCACACCGATAAAAACGATCAGGGTTCCGCCGATACAATGCGGAATCACCACCCACTTTGTCAGAGCCCTCGTAAATGTATCCGGATCTCCTCCTCTGGCAATGACCGCGTCACGCACCGTCGCGGAAGCAGTCAGAAGCGGAACGCCGACCGGGCCCGGCTCAACCGGCCAGGAATTATAGATCAGGCAGACCGTCGCGGCTGCCAGCGGCGGGAATCCCAGACCGATCAGGATCGGGGCCGCAAGCGCCGCCGGTGTACCGAAGCCCGCCGTTCCCTCGATGAAACCCGCAAAAACGAAACCAACCAGGACACACTGGATCCGCGCGTCCATGGTGATATGCGAAAACATATTGTTAATGGCTGCCATGGCACCCGACATGCGAAGCACATTCATCAGCAGGATTGCGCCGAAGATAATCATCAGAATCTCGGAAGCGCTCAGGAAACCAAGCACCGTCTCCGATGAAATCTTCAGAAGATCCATCTTCCAGACCGCCGCCGCAAGGATCGCGGCGAACAGCCACGAAAGCGGCATTGCCCTTTTCGCCGGCCAGGAAAACACAGTCATCAGAATCACACACAGCAGGATCGGACCTGCAGCAGCTAACGTTATCATGTTACTCTCCATTCCGCCGCCCGCAGGCGGCATACATCAATAATCTTCATTCAAACGACGCCATGAGGCGGCATACTACACATCCTCCCAGAACAGTTCGTCCAGCGTCCGGTCCAGTTTCTTACAGATCTTAACACAAAGACGAATCGTCGGATTGTAATCTCCCTTCTCAATCGCGCTGATGGTCTGTCGGGAAACCCCGACCTCCCTGGCCAGCTCCTCCTGGGAAAGATCCTTTGCAGCCCGCGCACTCTTCAGCCGTAAATTCTTCATCACTCCACCTCTTCCTCCGGCTTCATACGCCGGATCAGTGTTGTAGTCAGAATGGTCGTAAACAACGGAATACAAAGGACGATCATCATTCGTTCGTCCCTGCATGGTGTTCTAAGGTCAGCAAAAACGCCTTCCGCTAAAAGCCTGATCAGAAACACAACCGCAACAACCTCGATCACAGCAATCACAGCAAGGAAGGCTGCATTTCTCGACCCGGCACGGTTCATGCCATAATAGGAATCATGCAGGATGCTGTAACCGACAATCACACTCCCACTGATCATTACACCCAGAAAGACCGCATTCACCGCCGTCAGAAAATGCACGTCGAGCGCCTGTTCCAACAGGAAGCACACTGCCCAGTACAGAATCATCGCATAGAAGCCGTACCACGCACCTCTTCCCCTGATTTCCAGCTGCATCTCATCGTATTCGTTCCGGATCTTATTCTGCCGGAGCTTCTCACATACAATCACGATTGCAACAAAAATGACCGGTATGAAAGAGATTAGATTAGACATGCTGTTTCACCTCCATCACATGACAGCAACCACTACGCACCCCGCTGCAGCCATACCACTGTGATATCCCCTGTCACAAAAAAACTGCTGCAAAGCAGCCCCTCACAGAGCAAGCCGCATGGCAAGATGCTATTACTGATAGCGTCAGTATAGTGCATCCATTACATTATGTCAAATATATTTGTCATCTTTCGTATAATGGCTGAGTTGTAATACGAGATGCCAGTTTGTAAGGCGAGATGCTTGTTTGTAAATTGAAAGCTGCATATTTGTAAACGAAACGCCAGTTTTGTAAGCCAGAAGCCAGTTTTGTAAGCGAGATGCCGCGTTTGTAAACGAAACGCGACCTGTTCAAAGGGGGCCTGTTCGTGTATGATGACTTTGACAGGCATGCCTAAGGGAGGTCGACTCCCTCTCGATTTTTTTGTAATCGGAGAATCCACCCCTATAT